>NZ_JBHIRE010000007.1:0-115839 GCF_042196885.1 Bartonella sp. AA86SXKL
AAAGCTGCAACCGTCACCCACCGCTATGAAAAACAAAGCGGTTATACCACAGAAATCACACTCGAGGCACCAAACAAGGGAAAAGAAAGCAATGAGAACACTGAACATGCTAAAAACAGAAAATCCAAGAGATAATTTTGCTTCTTCTTTTCGTCAACTTCCCCATAATATTGAAGCTGAACAGGCATTGCTTGGAGCAATCCTGATTAATAATAATGCACTCGATCGCGTTTCAGACTTTCTCAAAGCAGAACATTTTTTTGAAACGCTACACCAAAAGATCTTTGAGATTGTCTTACAAATTATTCAAAAGGGTCATCTTGCAAACCCCATTACAATCAAGCCCTATATCCAAATGGAAGAAAAAGTTGGAGATATTACTGTATACCAGTATGTTGTTCGCTTAGCCACAGAGGCAGTCACTATTATTAACACTGAAGATTATGGACGCGTCATTTACGATCTTTTTATCCGCCGGTCTTTGATTAATCTTGGCAATGAAGTTGCCAATACAGCCTTTGATGCGCCTGTCGAACTTACACCTTCCCAACAAATTGAAACGATTGAAAATCAATTATTTGAGTTAGCCGAAAAAGGAAAATATGGGGGTGGGTTTGAAAACTTTGATACAGCCATTGCAAAAGCACTTAACATGGCAAGCGCTGCAAAAAAGCGTTCCTCACAGCTTTCTGGGATAGCTACCCATATCAAAACCCTTGATGAAAAAATGGGAGGATTACAAGCATCTGATTTTATTATCCTTGCGGGGCGCCCTGCTATGGGGAAAACCTCTCTGGCGACCAATATTGCTTTTAATATTGCCAATGCTTGTAAGCGTGATAACAGCCAAGAAAATGAAGGGGGTATTGTAGGTTTCTTCTCACTTGAAATGTCAACTGAACAGCTTGCAACTCGTATTATCTCAGAACAAATAAAGGTTTCTTCTTCTGATATGCGCCGTGGTAATATCTCAGAAGAGCAATTTACCAACATCATTTACGCAATGCGTTCTTTACAAACAATCCCTCTTTATATTGATCAAACGGGTGGTGTATCCCTTGCACAATTATCCGCCCGTGCAAGGCGTCTTAAACGACAACATGGTTTAGATGTCTTGATTATTGATTATATTCAACTCATGACAAGCGGTTCAAAGCGTTCATTAGAAAATCGCGTTCAAGAAATTACAGCTATTACCACCGGATTAAAAGCACTTGCAAAAGAACTCAATATTCCCATCATTGCTCTGTCACAACTTTCGCGTCAAGTTGAAAACCGAACCGATAAACGTCCACAACTCTCCGATTTACGTGAATCTGGTTCAATTGAGCAAGATGCCGACATTGTGCTGTTTGTTTATCGTGAAGAATACTATCTCAAAAATGAAGAACCCAAAGAAAGCACTGCTGAGTATAACAAATGGCAAGATGCAATGGAGCAAGCCAAGGGTAAAGCCGAGGTTATTATAGCAAAACAACGCCATGGTCCGACAGGAATCGTTCCCCTTGCCTTTCAACCCGACTTTACATGCTTTAGTGATTTGGAAAAATAGGAGAAGAAAAATGCGTTAAAGAGAGCTTTAAAGACCCTTTAGATAAGGTCTTTGAAGATCCTTTGAGAACCCCTTAAAAACTCTTTGAGAAAAAATAAATTGGTACAAAACCTAGTGGCAAAATATACAAAACCCGCTGGCAAGCTACACCCGCTGACAAGCTACAGGCAAGCTACAGCTACAAGCTACAACAAACAAGTAATGGTAGCGGAGGAGGGATTTGAACCCCCGACACAAGGATTATGATTCCTCTGCTCTAACCTACTGAGCTACTCCGCCAAAATAAGCAATCATAATTGTCAATAATTACATCTTTTGCGGATATAAGGGGTAGAATAGTAAGATGTCAAGCATCGTTTTTAAGCTTTTCTCTTGTCATTCTATTTTATCCTCGATATGTAAAAGTGTAATTTTCATATGATAAAGTAAGGTAAGGCATGAAAATGGTGCCACGTGTAGCGGTTTTAGGATGCGGTCATTGGGGTGAAAATCATATACGGACACTCCACTCTCTCGGGGCTTTAGCAGCAGTTTCTGATATTGATAATGATCGTGCTGCTAGTTTTGCAACACTGTATGGTGTAGAGGTTGTTACACCAGATGATCTTTTTACGCATCGAGATATTGATGCGCTGGTATTAGCGTTGCCGCCACAATTGCATACGCAAAATGTGCTCCGTGCTGTTAAAAATGGTAAAGATGTTTTGGTGGAAAAACCAATAGCCTTGAATGTTTCTGATGCTAAACGCCAAGTTCAGGAGGCTGAGGCCTATGAGCGAGTTTTTATGGTGGGCCATATTTTGCGTTTTCATCCAGCTTTTGAAAAAATGTGTGAATTGGTGAAAAACGGAGATGTGGGAGATGTGCGATATATTTATTCTCATAGATTAGGCTTTGGAAAATTTCACACACACAGTGATGCTTTATGGGATCTTGCCCCTCATGATCTCTCAATGATTTTGGCGTTGACAGGATGTGAACCTTCCGAAATTCGCGGTGAGGGGGCTGCTGTCGTTGATCAGATTTCTGATTTTTCTCATATTCATATGATTTTTCCAAATGGCGTGCGTAGTCATCTTTTTACTTCACGCTTGAGTTCTTATCGTGAGAGGCGTTTAATTGTTGTTGGAACAAAGGCTATACTCGTTTTTGATGATATGGAACCGTGGAGTCGTAAATTGGCAATGCACTATTTTGCCGTTTGGAAAGAAAATCAAGAGTGGGCTTTTAGCATGGATGAGCTGAATTACATTGATGTTTGTGAAGATTTGCCGCTTACTTGCGAATTACGGCATTTCCTTCATTGTATTGAAACGCGTCAATCACCTCGTACAAATGGTGATGATGCTATTGCGGTTTTACGGATTTTAACAGCTGCTGATGTCAATTATGATAGATAAAAGAGATAGGTAGCGCTTTTGCATTCTTGTGATGATCAATGGAGTTAATATGCAATTCATCGACCTTGGGGCGCAGCGTGCGCGTATTGAAGATAAAATTAATTTTGCAATTGCGCATGTAGTCGCTAGTGGTAAGTATATTTTGGGGCCAAAAGTAACAGAATTTGAAGAGAAATTGGCAGAATATCTTGGCGTTAAACATGTGATTGCATGTGCTAATGGAACAGATGCTTTGAAGATGCCTCTTATGGCTAAAAATATTGGTCCAGGGGATGCTGTTTTTTGTCCTAGTTTTACATTTTCAGCAACGGCTGAAGTGGTTGCTTTGGTGGGGGCTAAACCTGTTTTTGTTGATGTTTTACCTGATACATTCAATATTGATGTTGAAAAACTTTCTCACGCTATCGAAATGGTAAAAAAAGAGGGACGTCTAAAGCCAAAAGCTATTATTGCCGTTGATTTATTTGGGCTTTCTGCTGACTATGTGCAAATTGCTCAAGTGGCTGCAAAGGAAAATCTTTTTGTAATTGAAGATGCTGCTCAATCTATGGGGGGGAGAAGCGATAATACTATGTGTGGTGCTTTTGGTGATGTGGCTGCTACAAGTTTTTATCCTGCAAAACCATTAGGATGTTATGGTGATGGAGGCGCTATGATGACCAATGATGATCATTTTGCAGAACTTTTACGCTCTATTTTGTTTCATGGTAAAGGTGAAACGCAATATGACAATGTACGTATTGGTATGAATTCGCGCCTAGATAGCATTCAGGCTGCAATTTTACTAGAAAAGTTTGCGATTTTTGAAGATGAAATGGAAAAGCGTGTAGAAATTGCTCAACGCTATTCCAATGGCTTAAGAGATATTGTTACAGTTCCAGAAATAGGAGAAAATATTCGTTCTGCTTATGCACAATATACGATTAAGGTAAAAGAACGGGATAAATTAAAAGATTTTTTACAAAAAAATTCTATCCCTACAATGATTTATTATAAAACTCCTTTACATCAACAGCCAGCTTATAAACACTTCCCTTATGTAAAAGATTCCCTTTCTGTTTCAGAGTCTTTAGGAGAGTGTGTTTTAAGTTTACCAATGCATCCTTACTTGACACAAACGGATCAGGATATGATTATCAAAAAAATAAGAGATTTTTATCACTCTTGAGAGCGTGTTTTTATCCTTAAAATTATGGTCAAAGCTTTATTGGTGATCCATCTTAGAAGGTATTTTTTGTTAGAGTGTGTGGCCAATGTTTTGGTATTATTTCCTTTCTAGGACCTATGAAATGTTGTCCTTTAGAGCGGTGATATGATTAGAAAGTGAAGCTTCTAGACAAGAAGATATTTTTTAACAGAACGGTATGGGCTAAGAAACTTTGTCCTTTAGCTTAGCAAAAAAGTCACGTTTAGTAAAAAGGATTTGGGTTATGAAAGTTACAATGAACCTTTGTTGATTTTACTCTTCATTTAAGGTGTTTTAAAAGATAACTTATTTAACAGGGCTTTTGGAGAGAAAAGTTATTTTTTGGCGAATACGTGATGCTAGGTCATTTTTGCTTTTGGATTTTTGAATCAATGTGTTGATGGGTGATGTATTCCCCTCTTGTAGCGCTATTTGAGCTGCCAATGTTGCTGCAAGTTCTTTTGTTTCTTCTCGGAGTTCTTCTAGCAATTGGTGGTTGGCGGTCGTGTCCAGCTCATGAGTTTGGATTTTTTGTAAGCGTTGCTGATAGTGTGCGACTTTTTCACGCATCATTTGTCTTTCCTTTGGAAGTGTATAGTGTGGCGATATTTTGTTTGATTGCTATCGCTTCTTTGGTGAGAGTATCTTTTGTGGGGAGGCATAGCCGATAAAATTGTTCTGTTACTTGGCTCAGTTGTATTTTTTGTTGGACATATTTTTTTTGCAAAAATTCGTACTTTTGTTGGTTGTTTGCTAATTCTACAGCATGTTGTGCACGAAGAAAATCGTGATTTGCTTCTATTTCCGCGAGTGATAATGGCATTTTCGCACAAACATCTTTATACGCAAAATGAACGGCTTTACGCCAAATAAAAGGAGATAAAAGCACCAGTAACCAGGAAGTGAAAGCAACTCCAAGTATAAAAAAAAGAAATGATTGAATAAGCATAATACCCCTTTTCAAATAAGAAACCGTTTAAAACGGATTCCATGTCGGTCTATGTGTTAATTTTAAATATCCTATATTGATACCAAGGCGTGCGCCGACTCCTGTACGTATTGGGATTAACAAGGTATTATGGTATTTTAGGACATGAAAACCAACACCTGCAATTAAATAGGCCGAACCTGAAATACCACCATAGCGTCTCCATAAATTATTTATGCCATTAAGATTGTAAACTAAGATCATTAAACGGGAGCCTTGGCCGCCAAAATCCCATCCTACTGAGGGACCTTGCCAAAAAACTTTATGTTGACCATAGCTTTTGGTAAAAACTATTCCTTCGCCATAGGTTAATCCAGCAAAAAAGGCACCAGAAGCTTCTTCTCCTAAAATATAGGCATTGGGATAACCGTATTTTGAAAAAATATTTTGAATTGCAACAGCCAGACCACTAGCTGTTTTTCCAAAAAAAATATGACCAGAATCAATAATTTCTTGGAGTGAATAATGAGGTTCGTTTTGCTCTATTGGTTTTAGTCGAGCTTGTGTAGTGTTTATGGTGATGAATAAAAGGAAGATTAAAGATATAATATTTTTGTACCAGTATTTGAGCAGAGAGAGAGCCATGGAGTTTTCTCCTTTTATTAGTGATAAACAAAAAGATAATATTAGAATTTTCATTCTATTCAAATAAAAAATAAGATATAAGGTTATTTAAATTCTTGAATTTATTTCTGAATTTTTTAGCATGATTGTTAATGTTTCCTATTATGCATCAGATGTTAAGAGTTTTTCTTTAAAATAAAGTTTGTTTTTTTGAATCTAGGAGTTTTCAATCATTATGACGTTAGATATTTCTTTGAAGCCTATGGATCTTGCTGCTTTGCTTTGTAGTCGTATTTGCCATGATTTGATTTCACCTGTGGGGGCTATTCAAAATGCAATGGAGCTTTATGATGAAGGAGGAGCTGAAGAAGATGCTTTACAATTGGTGCGTTTATCCGTTGCGAGTGCTGCTGCACGTCTACAATTTGCGCGATTGGCTTTTGGTTTTGCTGGTGCAAGCGGAGGACAAATAGATACACGGACTGCAGAGCAGGTTGCTCAACAATATATGAAAGAAGAAAAAGCAACTTTAAAATGGCAAGCTTCTTCTTTATTGTTAGAAAAAGATGAAGTTAAACTTTTGCTTAATTTATTATTGATTGCAAACGCAACAGTTTCTCGTGGTGGTGAAATTGTTGTTATGATTTTGCAAGAAGAAAATAAACGTTCTTTTCGATTTGAGGTTTTCGGTAGAACTCTCCGTATCCCCCCTCATTTTCTTGCGTTATTTCGTGGAGAAGTTCAAGAAGAGCTTATTGATGCACATGTCATCCAATTTTATTACACAATGTTACTTGCTCAGATGACAGAGATGAAAATAAATATTGATGAAAGTGATGGTTGTATTGTTTTAGAAAGTGTAAAAAAGCTTTGAATAAGAGAGAAGCGCTTAAACTGTGTTGGGAAAAGTGGCTTCGATTGAACTTATGAGCGATAAGGTTATATGTGTAAATTGGGTGTGGTTACTTCTTAAGCTTTAAGCGCTTTCTATATGAGATTTTTAGTGTGCGAGTTCTCTACTTTTAATAGAGAAAAGATCTCGGGGAAAAAATCTCGGCCCGCTACACTCCGAGATTTTACAATGTGCATATTCACTGCTTAAGCGGTTTTTCGTACGTTCTCTTCAACTGGATCACGTAATACATAACCACGTCCCCAAACTGTATCAATGTAATTTACACTGGAAGAGACTGCTTCCAATTTTTTCCGCAATTTACAGATAAAAACATCGATAATCTTTAGTTCTGGTTCATCCATTCCACCATAGAGATGATTGAGAAACATTTCCTTGGTAAGGGTGGTGCCTTTGCGTAAAGAGAGAAGCTCTAACATTTGGTATTCTTTACCGGTTAAATGAACAGGGCGCCCTGCAACTTCGACAGTTTTTGTGTCAAGGTTAACGGTGAGATCTCCGGTAACAATAACCGATTGTGCATGTCCTTTTGAACGACGAACAACTGCATGGATACGTGCAATGAGCTCATCCTTATGAAAAGGCTTCGTCATATAGTCGTCTGCTCCAAAGCCAAAACCACGAACCTTATCTTCAATGGCATTCATACCAGAAAGGATTAGGACAGGAGTTTTTATTTTTGCCAACCTTAGAGTCCGCAAGACATCATACCCTGACATGTCAGGCAAATTCAGATCAAGCAAAATGATATCATAATCATAGAGTTTTCCTAAATCGATACCTTCTTCACCCAGATCAGTGATATAAACATTAAAGTTAGCCGACTTTAACATCAACTCAATGCTTTGAGTAACTGCTCTATCATCTTCAATTAATAATACGCGCATTTTAGATCCCTCACTTTGCTCCTTCACGAATCATAAGGAGCATTTCTATTTTATATCAGTTAGCAAAACCACTGTTATAAAAACAATTCATTAAATCAAACACTTATAACAAAGCGTTTATGAACATTTCAGTAGTACGCGTAACAATCACTACTAAATTCCCCACTATCCATGATAGTGGTTAACAAAATATTTTTATTTTTGAAAGAGGCTACAAAATTATTTTAGAAAAATCCTATATTTTTTAACATAATAAAAAAGGAGGGCTTTTTCTATAAACTTTAACTTAAAAAAAATTTGTAAAAGAGCTTTATAAATTACTTTTTTACAATTTCAGTGTTTATTTACTGAGCTTTAAACCTCTTCAGTTTATAATGGGGGAAAAGTTAAAGAAATAGTTATTGCTCTATTAAAGCAGATTGTATTTTCAGATGCTTTAATGAAAGGCAAAAATTATTATAATTTCAAGTTAATAGACTGTTTTTGTCGGATAGATATATAACTAAAAGATATTTATTGGGTGTGAATGCGAGTTTTGAGTTGGCGCAATCAAGGAGTAGTGAGTATGAAGCCACGAGAAAATATGGTGCGATTAAGGATGTTTCAAGTGCGTGGAAAGCGCCGTGAAATTACACAGCTTGAGATGATGATCGCAGAATTTGAACGAATGGTGTTAGAGTTGGAAGCACAGATTACTCATGAAGAACGTAAATCTGGAAACAATGATGTTCACCATTTTGCTTATTCTGCTTTTGCGCGTGCAGCGCGGCAAAGACGTGATAATCTGATCAATTCAATTCGTGATTTAGAACTTCAAAAAACAAATGCTGAAATTGCTCTCCATGAAGCTAATACAGAGCTGCAACGTGCACAGCTTTTGGAAGCACGAGAAAAGAAGATTGCTGCGGATGATAAGGATATTTTGATTCAATCTAATTCAATGGTTGGCTAATTTAATGGCTGGATGATAAAAGCAATTATTGAAAAATCCATTCTTTCAGGTTTATCTTTTGGGTATAGTATAAAACAGCCAAACTTTTATCAAGTTTGGCTGTTTTATAGATTGCTTTATGTTTTATTAATCAATGGCAACTTAATGCCTGTAGTGTTGAATCTTGGTCGTTCGTAATCCCGCTAAACCGTGTTCATCGATTAAACTTTGCCATGAAAGAAATTCTTCTACAGTCAAAGTATAACGGTGGCACGCTTCGTCAAGACTTAACAATCCACCTCTGACAGCCGCAACAACTTCAGCTTTGCGACGAATCACCCAGCGCCGTGTTGTTTGCGGCGGTAGGTCGGCAATTGTAAGCGGACTTCCATCTGGCCCAATAACATATTTCATTTGTGTTTTTATCAAGTTGGTCATTCGTATCCTCTACCTTTAGTCAAGGACTTGATTCGTTTATAGAGCATGAAATTTAAAAAAGAGCTAAAAGCGCTGAAAGAAAAAATTAATAAAGTGATTGGGTCTGTAAAAAGAAGCTCAAGTTGAAGTGTGTAGAAGAGATTCTTGCAATATTTTACTGGATTTTTCAAAAGAGAAAAAAGGATTTCTCCTAAACGATTACCATTATGCCTTATTTCCATCATTCTTTTTTTGTTTGCAGCAGCTCTTAAGAAAGTAATGCCTATGGTTGTGGAAAGGATAAAAAAATAATATAAAGACAATCAATCGTGTAAAAGTGCTAAAGAGCGTGCATCAGAATGTCAACATATGGGTAGCCATTAAACAGAGCATTAAATAGAGAATGAATACATGTTTTTAAACAGTCTTGATTTACCAGGGCAACCTGAGGATTCTCGCATTGTTGTTGCAATGTCGGGGGGGGTTGATTCATCGGTTGTTGCAGGTCTTTTGAAAAAGGAAGGGTATAATGTTATTGGCATTACGTTGCAGCTTTATGATCATGGGGAAGCAACGCATCGGGTGGGGGCGTGTTGTGCAGGACAAGATATTGAGGATGCACGCCGCGTTGCAGAAACACTAGGAATACCGCATTATGTTCTTGATTATGAAAAGCGCTTTCGCGAAGCTGTTATTGATCCTTTTGCAGAAAGTTATGCTCATGGAGAGACCCCAGTACCATGTATTGCATGTAATCAAACGGTTAAGTTTGCTGATTTATTAGCAACGGCACGCGAATTGGGGGCAGATGCTTTGGCTACGGGACATTATATTCGTTCGCGTTCCCACGGAGCGCATCGAGCACTCTTTCGTCCTCTCGATAATGATCGTGATCAGAGTTATTTTCTCTTTGCAACGACACAAGAACAGATTGATTATTTGCGTTTTCCACTTGGTAACCTTCCAAAAGCCCGCGTTCGTGAAATGGCAGCAGAAATGGGCTTTGTGGTTGCCAATAAGCATGATAGTCAGGATATTTGTTTTGTTCCACAAGGAAAATATTCAGATGTTATCGCAAAACTGCGTCCAGAAGCAGCTAATCCTGGCGTTATTGTCCATATTGATGGAAAGATTTTAGGTGAACATTCGGGAATTGTTAATTATACGGTTGGTCAACGTCGTGGTATTGGGGTGTCAACGGGTGAAGCGCTTTATGTGGTTTATCTCGATGTGGAAAATGCACGTGTTATTGTTGGACCGCGTGAAATGTTAGAAACGCATAAGCTTTTTTTACGTGATGTGAATTGGCTTGGTGATGAGTCGTTAGATAATTTCCCTTCTCAAGGTATTGAGGTGGCTGTAAAGGTGCGTTCAACGCGTCCTCCTCATCTTGCGCGCTTACATTATAAAGAAGGTATTTTTTCCGTTGATTTATTGGAATGTGAAAATGGTGTGGCACCAGGGCAAGCTTGCGTTCTTTATGATGGAAATGGTCATGAGGCGCGTATTCTTGGGGGAGGATTTGTAACACATTCAGAACGTGCAGCCGATACTGAAATGATGTTGAAGCGCGTTTTATGCAATCTCGAAACAAAAGATTCTGTTTCCTCAGAACTAAAAACAACAGCTTTATAAAGCATAGTAAATTGATTTAATGATATCTTTTAACCTTAAACTTGAATGAGAGACTTCCGGAAGATTTTCTCATTGAAAGTTTGTTTTATGATTGAATCCATCAACATTATATCTTCTGCACGTCATAAGTGGGGTTAGGGTGTGGAAAGTGATGAAAAAAATGTAAAAATGTTTTTTATCAATGCTTTCAAAGGCTAGGGAACGGCAATATTATTGGAGACTGGTAGATAACACACAACATTAGGTATGTTCTATAACTTGAAGTGTTATCATCTTTAGTGGTCAAAGTTGATAAAATGAGCAAGTGCAATACCTGAGGCTGTGGCAACATTAAGGCTGTCAAAACCGTCAGTCATGGGAATACGTAAGGTGTTTGATTGTTGTAGTATATGGGGTGGTAAGCCATCGCCTTCTGTTCCAAAAATAAGTGCCATTCTTTTGGTTTTGTTGGCTTGTTTGAGAGTGTGTGAGGCAGAAGGGGAGAGTGCATAAAGATGAAAGTTTTCATCGTTTAGAGCAGCTATAATGTCATCTATATCAGCGTTTTGCGTATAGGGTACTTTTAAAGCAGCACCGGCAGAAACTCTTATTGATTTGCGATAAAGTGGATCGCATGAGGTTTTGTCGACAATAATGCCATTACTGGCAAAGGCTGCTGCATTACGAAAAATTGATCCCATATTATCGTGATTCGAGATACCACATAAAACAAGAATCAAAGCTTTTTCTGGAAGATGTTGTAAAAAACTTTGTAAAGATGGCAGTATTTTGCGTTTACCAATACCCAGAATACCACGATGAACATGGAAGCCGGCGATATTATCCATAATTTTTTGTGGAACGCAATAAATGGGACATAGGGGCTGTGTTTTTTCTAAAAGCGGTAGAAGTCCAGAGAGACGGTTTGCTACGATAAGCAGTGAGATGGCAGAAAACTCTTTTGAGTGCAGTAATGCGGACAATGTTACTTTGCCTTCAGCAATAAATTGATGTTGCCGTCCAACAAGATCTTTTTCACGGATATTATGATAGGCTTTTAGGCGTGGATCATCTGTTTCATTGATTGTTGTGATATTCAAATGCATGCGAGATTTTTAGTGCTTTTTTCTTATGATTTCCAGATGTTAGAATTTGTTTTATTTTAAAAGAAGAGATAAAAAAATACTTTTTTAAAACTTATGGTAGAATTTATGTTGACAATATGCAACCATAGGTATAATGTAAAAATACTGATACGGAATCATATATTTTTCTCGTATCGGGTGCAGTATCTTGGGTCCCCGCTATTTCCCAAGTTCTGTATGCCCTTAATTTCTAAGGGAAAAGAATCTGGGTCCCCAATGCCCAGATTCTTTTTTTGAGGGTAATCATTGTTCTTCTTTTTATATCTAAATTTTTTAGTAAATCATATTTTAAAATCCAGTTGACCTGTAAGGTTACAGTAGAGTGCTAAGATATTTTTTCTAAGGTGCAAAGATGGATTATAGATGGGTTATAATGCACATCATAAGACTAAAAAAATGCATGATTATGATAGATTTGAGCAAAAACAAGTTTTTCGTTTATGAGAAGTGAGATGGCTTTAAGTTATTCAGAAAACGATTAATAATGAAGGTTATGTGTTTGATTGCTCTTGGGAAAGCTCTTCTTTCTATTATTTTTCTCTTCTTTATTTATTGGTGCTGTTCGTGTAACTGAGCAGTTTTTACGATAATAATGGTGAGCTGAAGCGTTTATTGTATGATGAAGCTTCTGTAATATTGAGGAAAGATCGTCGTTATGCCAAAAGTATAATGATATGGTTGAAAATATTAATTCCCTATTTCGTGAAGAAAAGGATGAGGTTCATGGATGTAAAAATCAATATACAAAGCTTAACTTTATACTCTATTTTTATTGCGTGTATTGTTTTTGCTTTGAAATATTGGGCATATCACATCACAGGTTCGGTTGCACTTTATTCTGATGCATTGGAATCAATCGTTAATATCCTTGCATCATTGGCAGCATGGTGGGCTGTTAAAGTGAGTATGAAGCCAGCAGATCATGATCATCCCTTTGGGCATCATAAAGCGGAATATTTTTCCGCAATTCTTGAAGGGGTACTCATTATTATTGCGGCAATTGTTATTTTAAGAGAAGCATGGATAGCTCTTTCTACCGTTAAATTGTTGCAGAAACCTGGAATATGGCTTGCTATTCATCTTATTGCAACTGTCATAAACTGTATGTGGGGAATGGTTCTTATTGGGCAGGGAAAACTCCATCGCTCACCGGCTCTTAAAGCTGATGGAGTACATTTTATAACTGATGTTTTTACGTCTCTTGCAATTTTAATTGGTTTGATTGCTGGTTTTGTCGGAGGATGGGGAGCTTTAGATCCAATTTTAGCGATAATCGTTGCTGTTAATATTCTCTTACAGGGCTGGAAGGTGATTAGAAATGCTGTTCAGGGATTAATGGATGTTGGCGTTGAATTGAATGAAAGCATGCGGATTCGGGAGCTGATTTCTGCAAATGCATCGGGTGCGCTTGAGGTCCATGATTTGCGGACGCGTGTTGCTGGGAGGGTTACTTTTATAGAGTTTCATTTGGTTGTGCCTGCTATAATGCAGGTAGGAGAAGCACATAAAATTTGTGATAAAATCGAAGCTGTTCTTCAAAAAGAATTTGATAATGTGCGTATTTCTATTCATGTCGAGCCTGAAGATGAGGCAAAATTGCCTCCTGGTACAACGGTGATCCCTTTTATATAAAAAGATTTTTTCAATTGGGTTGTCATGTTACGAACATTAATTTTTTACGGTGTGGCAACTCATATCTCTTGAAAATACGATGATGCTCTTTTGTTGATTGTATTTTTGCATCAATAAAGGGGAAGATTAAACAAAGTCTCTTAAGGCAAGATTTATTCTGTTATCGTACACTGTCATTTAAGGTGTGGTGAGATAAGACCTATAAAATTTGATCTCTTAAGCATTTTTTGAGTGCGCGGTCAATGCCGAGAAGTAAGGCTTGCTGGTGGCATTTAATTGAATTACATGAAATGGTTATCCGCTGAAATTGGCTTAAGAAGATGTATTGTTTACGGGGCTGTCAAGAATAGATCTCTTGTTTTTGAGAGCGAGAGGAAATAGAGCTTAATTATAAATTTTATATAAAATACTTTGTGAGACAATAATCATAACATACCTTATTTTACTTATGCTTGCAAAAAATATTTTTTATATTCATAAAGATTAGAATGGCGGTGGTCTATAGATAATTCTTAGCTCGAGCATATGAAAAGAAAGTATGATACAAGAAATAACAGAGTTTTGCTTGCCTTCAGCTTTCAGTCAGTAAAGGTAATTATAACCGCCATTCTTCAAATATGATTTTATCCGTGTAGATTATACAAAGTTAGACGTTTATCTGAATAGCTTCAGTATATCTATTAAGAATAGAAAAGCTATTTCATATCGCTATGATGTTATTCAAGGGCTCTTAAAACGACGATTCCTGGTGTTTTTGCAACATAATCCATAAAAGGGGTATCGACGACTTTTTCATTTTCTTTGTGTGAAGGAGCATGTCGTAACATCGGCCCTTTATCTGTCATGATAAAGAAACTCACATGTGTTACATCCAATCCAGCAAGTTTTGCATAAATGCCAATGAAATCCCCTGATTTTAAACGGCTTATAACCTCTTCATTAATAAAGTTACTTGGAATATACGTTATTGTGCGTTTCACAACTGGAAGTCCAGGAAGATAGCTTTCACCATCAGCTTTTTTGTTTAGATATTTTTCTATTTTTACCGCATGGGGACTTATTTCAGCGGTAATATCAGTGGCGAGTTTATATTCTCTATAAGCCCAATCCGTAAAAAAATGTTTCCGATTTAAAAAATCAACATTACCGTTAATATAACGCGTTTTTATGACGTTATTTATGAATTCTGTTTGGGATGTTGATTTGCGCAATGCTTCAACATAATCCATACAAGTGAAGTTATCTAAGCTTCTAAAATCAATAATCAGTTTTTCTGGTGTATTTTCTGAGCCATGTAACATATTAGCTTTGTAAGGTGTTCCTAAAAAAGCTTCAGAAAGAAAGTCAATCATGGCTCCTTTTTCGTGATCATTTATTTCTGAACGTTTTTTGAGAAGAGCATTTAATTTATTTAAAGTATAGGGATCTAGCTCTACGCTGGTTGTTTGTTGTGTTTCTATTTTATTTTCTATCCCCCCCTCTTGTGAATAAGAATTTTGGACATCACGTCCTATCACTAACATTAAAGTGAGAATTAATAGGGATATTTTTTGCATTTTATACACCATTTTTAAATTTAACAGTTCACGAACAACACGTACTAAAAGAACTGTTTTCTCATGCTTATTAGATTTGAATGTAATAATAACATATAATATTGATTGATTCAATAAATATAATCAGTTTTTACAGTATTAATATATTTTTATGATGATTATTAAATATTTAAATTATTATATGTTATTGATTTATCTAATAGAGTTGATGTTTTAAAAATTAGCAGTATGATAAGTGGTAATAATGTATTATAAAATTAATCATAATATCTATAAAATTATTTTGATATTCTATGTCTTACGAGGAATTGTTAATGATTTATTCTCATAAGTATTTTTTCATTTAATATAAAATATATTTTTTATAATTTGATAATTATATATCAAGTAAAAATAATTTTATATTTTTATCTTGACTCTTTTTGTAATTTTTAATTTGTTATTATTTTGTATGTGAAAAGTATAGGTTATAGAATACTTTTAAAAGGAAACGGGAGTTAAAAGAGAGCGGGGGAGTCATTGTATGCGTAAAATAGTGTGTATGTTATGCAAGACCAAATGCTCAATCCGAAATTTGTTCAGCGTGGGCTCATTTTAGTGTTCATCACTTTATTGTTAGATATTCTTTGTATTGCGATCATTTGTCCTGTTTTGCCTGAATATTTTTCTCAATTAACTGGAAAAGAGGTCAGTACATCTTTTGTAGAAAGAGGAAAATTACTTGCAGCTTATTCAGTGATGCAGTTTTTGTTTGCTCCTGTTATTGGCAATCTCTCTGATCGTTATGGTCGTCGTCCTATTTTGCTTCTCTCTATTATCTGCTTTGCTCTTGATAATCTCATATGTGCTATAGCATGGAGCTATTCTATGTTATTTATCGGACGTCTTTTGTCAGGGATAAGTGGCGCTAGTTTTGCAACTTGTACAGCTTATCTTGCGGATATATCCGATGATAAAACCCGTACACGCAATTTTGGTTTGTTAGGCATTGCATCCGCATTGGGGTTTATTTTAGGATCGTTTATTGGTGGTTTTTTAGGTCAGTTTGGTCCGCGTATTCCGTTTTATTTTGCTGCTGGTTTTTCTCTCATTAATTTTATTTTTTCTTGGGTTATGCTTCCAGAAACCCTTTCTTTATGGAATAGGCGCTTTTTTGATATTAAGCGGGCAAATCCCTTAGGTGCTTTTTGGCATCTGAAACAATACCCGATGGTTCTTTGGGTGTTATTGGTCTTTTTTCTTTATTGGTTTGCGGAATCTGTATGGTTAAGCATTTGGGCTTTCATTGCAAAAGAACGCTATGATTGGAGTTCTTTTTCTATTGGACTCTCCTATAGTGTTTTTGGGATAGGCCAATTTATTGTAGTCGCTCTCATTTTGCCTTATTTTTCTAAACGATGGAGTGATTGGCATATTGTTATAGTGGGGCTTTTGTTTGCCTCTGTTGCTATGCTGGGCTATACATTCGCGACGCAGGGGTGGATGGTATATATGGTTTGTGTGTGTACTATGCTTGAGTATCTTGTTCATGCACCTATACGTGCTATTGCTTCAGCGCAGGTACCGACAAATGTACAAGGAGAACTGCAAGGAGCGATGACATCTGTTATTTCGTTGAGTTTAACATTTGGTTCTGTTTTTTATGTGTTTCTTTTTGAATGTTTTACAGATAAAAATGCACTGTTTTATTTTTCTGGTGCTCCTTTTGTTGGAGGCTTTTTTCTTCTTGTTGTTGCGACAGTTATTTTTGTCTTGCGGGTACGTTAATTTATTGAGAGGGGCTGGTACGTACTATTTTGCTAGAGAATGCACAAGATAAACAAAATGTATCATTTTATAGGCAGAAAGTTTTTTGTGATATTTATTTCACAAAGTGTTGTATAGAATATCGATATATCCTTCTCATTTAGTGAAAATAATTTTTTTATTTTGTGATATTGTTTGTATAGGGGAGTCCGTATTTTTTCTATTGCTTGCAAATTAATATCCAATGCTAATGCAGCAGCATATTGAAAACAAAGATTAAAACGTATCTGAGTTAGATTTATCAGTATTGTATGAACAATTCCAAATTTTATATGGAAAATTGGAAGTAAAATATTGCTTATATTTGTTGGCATAACTTCTGGAATCAAAAGAAAACCTCATTTTGGAAGAATATAAAGTTGTAAAATTGAAAAGATGTTTTCTGTTTTGCGATTACTTTTTTATTCGACTTTACAGTTTTCAAAACCATCTACGGCAATATCTTTTAAAAAGTAGAGATTTGTTGCATTGTCTCACACTTTAATTTTTTTATTCTTTAGGAGGGATTATGCTTCTCATGCACAATAGAATGCTTAAAATTGTATTGTGAATCAAATGCTTATTTGAAGTTTAGACACTTTACTCTTTTTAAAAATAGTTTTTATCGATACACTTACCTTGCTTGGGGGGAGAAGCCAATGATTTTGATGGATACGACCTTAAGAGAAGAGGAGGGAGAAAAATTTAAGTTATTCAGTGCGCTCTTTTTAGTTTTAGAATGATCAATAAGAATATTTATTCAATAAGTTGTAGGTATAAAAATAATATAATTGTGCGTAGGAAAATGATATAATTTAAAGGAGAGAAGTTAAAAGGTGAGGCTTTTTATTTTAAGATATTTTTTTATAATTCATAATGAGATCACTAAAATGCTGAAAGAGGTAGTGGCTATCTTGTGGTCCCGGAGAAGCTTCAGGGTGATATTGAACAGAAAAAACAGGTTTTCCAATGATTCGAATACCACAGTTTGAGCCATCAAAGAGAGAAATATGTGTTTCTTGAACATGTTGTGGTAAAGAGGAAGAATCTACGGCAAAACCGTGATTCATCGATACAATCTCAACTTTTCCAGTGTTAAGGTCTTTAACTGGGTGGTTGGCACCATGATGTCCTTGGTGCATTTTCACGGTCATTGCACCAACCGTAAGAGCGAGAAGTTGATGACCAAGACATATTCCAAAAATTGGTAAATTATGATCAATTAATGTTTTGATTGTTGGAATGGCATATTGAGCCGTAGCTGCGGGGTCTCCTGGTCCATTAGAAAGAAAAACGCCATCAGGGTTCATTGCCAGAATTTCTTTTGCAGTTGTGTGGGCAGGCACAACAGTAATGCGGGCTTTTTGTGTTGCCATAAGGCGAAGAATATTACGTTTAATACCGTAGTCAATTGCAATGATATGAAGATTGTGCACATTGTTTGTACCGTATCCTTTATTCCAACTCCATGGTTTTTCATCCCATTGCATTGAAGATTGAGATGTCACATCTTTCGTAAGGTCAAGATTGACGAGACCGTGCCATTTTTGCGCACGTTTCTTTAAAGAAGGAATATCAAAATTTCCATTAGCATCATGTGCAATGACAGCATTTTGTGCACCTTTTTCACGAATAAGAATTGTGAGTGCACGTGTATCAATACCACAAAGTGCAATAATTTTACGCATTTTAAGCCATTGATGAAGATTTTCATTGGCACGATAATTTGAAGGATTTGTAATATCTGCCTTGAAAATAGCGCCAACAGCACCATGACAATTGAGAGGAGAGAGATCTTCAATATCTTCGCTATTTGCCCCTACATTTCCTATATGAGGAAAAGTAAAATTAACGATTTGTTGTGTGTATGACGGGTCTGTGAGGATTTCTTCATAGCCTGTGATGGCGGTGTTAAAACACACTTCAGCTTCAGCGATACCTGTAGCACCTGCTCCTTTGCCTTCAATAACGGTTCCATCTGCTAAGACTAAGAGGGCTGTAGGTTTTTTGATACTCCAAGGGTGGCTGGGTGAAGTCGCTTGTATCATAGTATGTATCCACAATTTATTCTCTGAAAGGTATAATGATCAACTTTACACAAAAATCATACCTTTAGCAGATGCTGTGTATATTATTCTGGTAACGTTTTGCTTGAATTAGGCAGTATAAGTACATTCCATGAAGAGGTAAAGTCTTGTTTTAGCTTTTCGAAGATCGAGTCCTTAATTATTTTTTTTATCCTCCATTGCAAGATGGATAAAGATTGGTTAAAAGGCATCTTCTTCTTGAACAAAATTGGATAAATTTATGTTGCGTAACCAGATTGATGGGGCTCTTAGGGCTGCTTTGAAAGCGCAAGATAGTGCGCGTCTTGCTACACTTCGTTTAATGAATGCTGCAGTTAGGGATCGTGATATTCTTTATTATGATGAGGGGAAGCTAGAAGTGGATGATCAGCAGATACAGTCTGTTTTCACTAAAATGCTTCAACAGCGTGAAGAATTGATGCGAGCCTATAAAGAGTCTGGTTGTTTGGAATTGGCAGAGAGAGGACAAGCAGAAATAGAAGTTATTCGTGAATTTCTTCCCTATCAACTTAAGGAGATGGAAGTAGAACAGGTTCTTTGTGAAGCTTTGGCACAAACAAAGGCTGAAAAATTACGCGATATCGGTAAGGTGATGGCATGGCTTAAGGAACGGTATGCGGGGCAAATGAATTTTTCTAAAGTGTGCAATAGTCTTCGTAAGAAATTGCAATAGATCTTGTTAATTCAAGGGGATTGGAAAATATTTTTTATTGTGCGTCGCCTTTGTAAGTCAGTAGAATGTTGATAAATTTCATTTATTTGTACACACATACTATTATAAAAAAAATAACTTTTTGATATCAACGAAACTTTTTGGGCTCTCATAGAGCAATGAAACATCTTTTATGTATTATATTTTCTGTTTTTCAAAGCTGTTAGACCATTAAAAAACAAAAGTATTATAGAGTTTTTACTTTTTTAAAAAGATCTATTGTCAGCACTGTTAAAAATTTTAAAATAGGATGATTAAGGTAATTGATACAGATTTCCAATTTTGGGGAGTGTATTATTGTCTTTTTTGCTGTTTCAAAGTATTTTTTTGATAAAAAGTTTCCGTATTTTAGAGTGGTGATTATTCAGCAAGAAATTTAAATATAGATGGTTTTATCAATATGGTGTGTATCTTTTTAATTCAAGTGCTGGTTTTAATGATAAGAAAATCAAAACTTTAAAACGTTTTTTCTAGGGAAGAGATTTTTAAGTTGAGTTTATGAAATAAAAAGATCTTTTGAAAAGAAGTCTCTGTTTGTAATGTGTTCTTGAGATAATTTTGAAATTCTTTTCTCTGATTAAATCCCTTATAAGCTATATAAAATCTATAAATTATGCAGAATAAAATGAGTAACCTCTATTTGTGGGGATACAGTGGTGAATCTGTTAAAAATAGTTCAGTTAGCAATAATGGCTTACCCGTTAACCACAAACGGGAACGGCGTGCCCATAGTGCACCTTGTTGACCAATATGAATGTAATCGCGGGTTAATTTGTCATTGTTAAATAAATAATGTCCTAGAGGTACAGTTCCCAAATGCATTAAGGCTTGATTGTGTAGGAGGGTTTCTTGTGGAATTACAGTGCGTCCAAGGAGCCAAGGTTTATTATCTCCCATTAATATGACTTCACGTAGCCAATAACGCGCACTTTCGGGGAGATGCTCTGCTTCTTCTGTTAATTTATCTCGCGTAATAAAACATTCGCGTTGTGGTTGAACTTGGAGGCAGGTACAATATTTCTTTAATCGAAGCGTCATTGAGCCCGATTCCATGAGCCAATCGCGAACGTTTTCTGGTATTGGAGGACTTTGATCAGAAAACCACTTTAGAGGTGGTAAGATGGAATCTTCAAGATCAGACATCGTTTTACTCCACAGCTAAAGTCTTATTCCATATGTTATGTTGGGTTAAATAGATAGCTCTATTGTAATACAAGGAGTATAAAAGCAGCAAGATTTTAACAGGAAGATATCAAAGGGAAAATCGAAAGCAAAGGTCTTTAAAAGAAGATATGCAGGAAGTATATATTATAGGATTATTTTCATTTAAAAAAGCAAAATAAAGTATTATGTTTTGTTTAAGGCGCTTTCACAATGCGTTACGGAAATTTCTTTATCGCATGAGAGCAATGGGAAAAATGTTTCGTACTTTAAAATTCGTTTGTAACGCATATAAAGAAGAGCTAAAAATTCATCTATGCAAGATGATATAAAGAGGAAGTTTTAAGAGGAACAAAACTTTATTTTATACTTTAGAAAGTGAAGAGATATTCAAAACTTTTGAATTGAGATGTAAAGGAGATCGTATTCTTTATAATCAAGAAGTTTATATTAATGAATATACTTTTTAAAACGTTTAAATATATTATATTATTAAAATTGTGAAGTATTACTTTATATTACAGGGTATTTAGTAATTTTATAATAAAGTTTGCATTAATATTATTTCATATTTATTTTATATACTATTTTATTTCACATATTAGAGAAAAATTATTTATCATTTTGTGCTTACCTTCTCTTTCTTATTTCTTAAGAATGTAAAAAAGCGCTTCGAGTTTTTCGGTAAAAAGGGTATTGTTGATAGAGTGTATAGGTGTTAAGCATTATACGGTAAAATCTTTAATCATCGTTAGTGATTTTTGTAACCTTATGGGTTGTTATTACAGTGAGATAAGCTGGATTTGCGCACGTGGTACAAAAATAATTCGTATTTTGTTAAAGTAACGCAACATATCTCTCCTGCTATGCGTAAGTTTATATAGGTATGAAATGGTGCGTTATAAAGTTCTTTACTGCATTTGGTTTTATAATACGGTGATGGTGTATGCCTAAAATCGCAGCTTAAGCATCTCACCATCATATCAAAATTGGTAACAACAAGTTACAGGGGAATATTTCAAACTCTGCTAGTTGTTTCCTAGTTTTGTATTGAATCCCAAAAGGTGTAAAAAATAAATACTCTATGATCGAATTTTTTGTCCTATCCATATAAGAATACAGGCTCCTATAAAACCTGAAATAAGATAGCCAAGCCAACCAGCAAAACTTACACCTAAAAGACTAAAAAGAAAGCTTGCTAGCGCAGCGCCAATAATCCCTAAGATAATATTTAACAATATTCCTGTTTGGCTTTTCATAATATACTGTGCAGCCCAACCGGCAATCCCGCCGATAATAATAGCTGCAATCCAGCCGATGTTTGCATTTTCCATGATACCCTCCTTTGCCTGAATTTAAATTGTAACTAGAGTAAACTTTGTAAAAATCAAGGTTTATTCCTTTTTTACCCAGTGGAAAGGATATTTCTGTTAGAGATTTTACTTGTTAATTTCCTTTATATTAAAATAATACTCACATTTATATTATATATAATACTTAATAAGTATAAATTATATAATACATTTTAATTTATAAATAAATAAATTAATTGATAAATATTGAATAAAAGAAGAAAATATTAGTAGAAATGTTCTAAGAACTCATAAAGTGTATTTATAAGCTTTTTAAGCTCTCTCTTAAATTAAAAAAACAATTGTGATTAAAGTAATAAGTAAAATGGATATTTAAAAGTTTGGAGCTTGCCAATTGATATCAATGATGTTTGAAATGAAAACTGTTTCGTTGACACGTTATAGCATGGCTGTATAGGTTGAACCTCTACCAATCTTGATATAAACGTTGCATTTTTGTGGGGTTTTGTATTCCTTATAGAGTATTTCTGTTTCGCTGCTACTGTGAAGCGGTTCCCTTTTTACAAGGCGGGTTTAAGTTAGAACTATCATACTCTTGACCTATTCTTTATGTGTTTAACAGTTTTGGCTTTGATATGGTTAGGCATTTTTACGTCTTTCTTCAAGAGTTCTATTCTACATGCTGCTTTGTTTGTAATGTGCAAGCAAATGACTTTGAGCAATTCATCATGAATAGATTTTAAATGAAAGAAACTTACGATGAAGAAAGCTCATTTAAATTGTCGAATAATAAGATATTTTGATTAAATCAATATCTTGACCATATTCAAAATTGAATAATCGATGTGATGTGTGTTTTATTCAAGTTATTTGAAAAGTTTAAGTTTTTTCTGCTTGTTCTTCAGCAGGGTTGCGTAGACGAGAACTTTGAAGAAGTCCCTGTTCTTCTAAAATGGGGTAGATCATTGAGGTCAAAAGAGAGTTGATTTGTTTGAGGTCGCGCACAGTGTCGAGATGAAGACTGGATGATTCTACATTTTTGAGATCCCCTTCACGCAGACGTTTAAAATGTTTTAAACTCATCTCTTTTTCTAAGTTTCGTAGTTGATCTTTTTTTTGTACCAATAGGTGTGCAGTGTGTGTATCACGTGAGACGAGAACGTTAAATGCTATATGCGCGTTGGCTAGTACAATGGCGTGGAAACGAAGGAGGTCACTCCAGCCCTCGCTGCTGAACTGTAAACCTTTTTGTTGTTTCTTTTTAACCAGCATCAACATATTATGAATAATGATATCGCCTGCTTGGTCTAATTTTATACAGGCGCCTAGAAGTTCTTGCGTTTGAAGAGCTTCTTCGTCAGATAATTTTTGTCCCGCTAATCGGGCCAGATAAAGTTTGATGGCGATATGTTTTTTGTCCAATATGGTGTTGAGTTGGTTGAGTTCACGAATAATATTGGGATCAGGCTTTTCATAAAGTCCCATAATTTTTTCTAGCATGATGTCTACAAGATCACAAATATGAATGACTTCACGCATGACATTCGAGAGGGCGAGAGTTGGGCGATCAAGAACACTGTCATCAAGAGCTGTTTGATCAGATAAATTGAGCCTTTTGTCGGCTTGCATTTTTTTTGCACTTATATTCACGATCTGAGTGGTTAATTTTAAAACCCATTTTGAAAGCGGTATTCCAGCAAGGAGAATGAAAACATTAAAAATGATATGGGCGTTGATCACTTGAGTAGGGGCGTTATTGCCAAGCCATGTGATGGGAGGGTGAAAGGAGAGAAATAAGATAAGTATAAGGATTGACCCTGCCCCACGCATGAGTAAATTTCCTAAGGGAACGAGGCGGGTATTAGGAGAGGCGTTGCGCGTTAAAAGTGGTGCTATAAGAGAAGAGCCAAAGTTGACACCAAGAACCATGACAACACAGAGTTGCGTATGGATAAGATCGTAGTTGGCAAAATTGACCAGCAAAATGATTCCTGCAATGGACGAATGTAAGAGGTAGGTTAAGCCAGCAGCCAACAAAAAAGTGGAAATAGGATCGGTTGAAAGATAACGAATGATGCTAGGCAAAATTTCGCTTTCACGTAAAGGTTCTGTCGCGGTACTTATCATCTCTAAAGATAAAATCAAAAGACCAATACCGATGACAATACGTCCTATTTGACGCCATTCACGTTTTTCTGTTGTCATGAAGATACAAGTGCCAATTAAAAGACACAAGGGTACAACAAGAGTGAGGTCATAGGTGAGAATTTTTACAACGATTGCTGATCCTAATTCTCCTCCACGTACAGCCATAAGTCCTGCTACCCCAGAGACAAAACCAGATTCAACGAAAGAGCCAACGAGGAGTGTTATTGCTGTAGAGCTTTGTAAAATCATTGCTGTAAAAAGCCCAAAACTTACGGCAAACAATGGTTTTGAAACGACGTGGCACATTTTATATTTAAGTCTGTCACCATAGGCGCGTTCAACTCCTGTGCGCACCATGCGTGTGGCCCAGAGAAGTAAAGAAATAGCGCCGGCAAGATGAAGGAGTACCAATGAACCATTCATGATACTTTATTCTTTCTTTGTTGTTGTGAATGTGGTTGCCTCAAATTAATAAATTGAAGTTTATTGTTTTTATTTCACTTTTGCTTTTAATACTTGATTAAAATCATAACCGCTTGGATTTTGAAAAACTTTTAGACCGAAACAGGGTAGAATGGAATAGAGGTGATCAAAGATATCGCCTTGAATTTGTTCATAGTCGATCCAAACGGTGGTGTTCGTAAAGCAATAGATTTCTAAGGGTAAACCATTTTCTGTAGGAGGTAATTGTCGTGCCATATAGGTCATATTAGGGTTGATGTTTAGATGCTGTTGTAGATAAGCAAAAACATAAGCACGAAAAGTTCCAATGTTGGTTAAACGGCGCGTATTGGCTAAGATATCATGATTTTTATCTAATTGAGCATTCCATTGATCAATTTCTGCTACTTTTTGCGTGAAATAATTTTCTAATAAATTAAATCGGGAAAGATATTTTTGTTCTTCTTTTGTGAGAAAATGGATACTTGATTGATCAATAAAAAGAGAGCGTTTGATGCGTCTTCCACCCGATTCTTGCATTCCACGCCAATTTTTAAAAGGGTCGGTCACAAGTTTGCGGATAGGAACTGAGGTGATGGTGTTGTCGAAATTTTGAACTTTAACAGTATGCAAGGCAATTTCAATAACATCACCATCGGCACCGAGATTGGGGATTTCAATCCAATCCCCAACACGAACCATATCAGTGGATGAAATTTGAATACCGGCAACGAGAGAAAGAAGCGTATCTTGAAAAATTAACATGAGAACCGCGGCCATTGCACCAAGACCGGAGAAGAGAATAAGAGGGGAGCGGTCAATCAATGTAGCGACCATTAAAATTGTTGCCACAGCAAAAAGTGCAATTTTAGCAATTTGAATATAACCTTTTATTGGTTTTAGTCGTGCTGTTGGTCGTTGTTCGTAAAGGATGTTAATGACATTGAGACAGGAAGAAATTGTCAGGACGACAAAGAAGATAATGAAGGCGTTGGCAACATTACCAATGACAGTGCTAAATGCATCGGGCAATGTTGAGATAAAATTAACACCAATTGAAAGAATAAAAGCTGAAATGATATCCGCTATGTATTGAATAGCATTATTAATATCGATCGTTGTATTTTTGGGGAGAAAAGAAGAGAGTTTTTTTGCTCCGTGAATAAGTAATTTTCGTCCTAGAAAGTTCACTAAAAGGGCAGCTATAGTAAGAATAACAAGCCAAGAAATAGCCTCTAACCACGGATATTGAGCAATAAATTCGATCACTTTTTATTCTCCATTTCTAAAAATATATGCAGTTGAGGGGTTAAAATTTTACAACTGCTTAAGAGGAAGTATTGGAATTATGCTCTAAAGTCGTTAAATATGCAAAAAAGAATTTTCAAACTCTGTGAGAGATAATGCGTTTTCCGCCCGATTTCCTTAATGAACTGCGTACGAGACTCCCAATTTCAACAGTGATTGGTCAACGGGTGGATTTTGATCCTCGAAAAAGTAAGCCTTCACGGGGAGACTTTTGGTGTTGTTGTCCATTTCATGGTGAAAAAACGCCAAGTTTTCATTGTGATGATCATAAAGGGCGCTATTATTGTTTTGGTTGTGGTGTAAGTGGAGATATTTTTACCTTTTTGTGTGAGCTTGATGGACTGCACTTTTCAGAAAGTGTAGAGCGTTTGGCTGATTTTGCGGGAATGAAACTCCCTATTTTGGATTCACAAAGTCATAAACGTCAACTGGAAAAAGCTGACCTTTATGATGTGATGAAAATTGCCACAGATTTTTTTCAATATAATTTACGCGATAAAGGAGGTATGCAAGCACGTCGTTATCTGGATGCACGTGGTGTTACACCAGAGCTTGTAGAGCGTTTCCGCATTGGTTTTGCACCGGTAAGGCGTACAGCTTTGAAAGAAGCTTTGAGTGCACGGGGCATTTCAATAAAGCAAATGGAAGAATGTGGGCTTCTCTCAGTGCATGAGGAGAGCGCGGATTCTTATGACCGATTTAGAAATCGCATTATGTTTCCTATCGAAGATTTGCGCGGACGTGTGGTGGCTTTCGGAGGGCGTGCATTAGAGAAAGAGACACAAGCAAAATATCTCAATAGCCCTGAAACAGTGCTGTTTCATAAAGGAAATATACTTTATAACGCGGCAGCAGCTCGCAAAAATAGTCGCTTTGTTGGCGATGAAAAAATTCATTCACTCCTTGTTGTTGAGGGGTATATGGATGTCATTGCATTGACTAAAGCTGGTTTTGAAGGAGTTGTAGCACCCTTAGGGACAGCATTAACGGAAGCGCAAATTGAGCTTTTATGGCAGATGGGGAAGGAACCTATTTTGTGTTTTGATGGTGATGATGCTGGTTTAAAAGCTGCCTTTCGTGTTGCTGATCGTGTGTTGCCTCTTTTAAAGGCTGGGGTTTGTGTACGCTTTGTTTTATTGCCACAAGGGAAAGATCCTGATGAAATTGTTTGTGCTGGTGGAGCACAGCTTTTTTCTTCTTTTTTGCAAAAAGCTATTCCTTTGAGTGAGCTTTTATGGTGGCGTGCTACCTATGGAAAGCATTTTGAAATTCCAGAGGCACGAGCAGCGCTAGAAAAACAACTAAAACAACAAATTTTTACGATTAAGGATGAAGATGTCCGTCGTTATTATTTGCAAGATGTAAAAAAACGCCTTTTTGATTTTTTTCGTTCCTCTTTTTCAAAACAAAAGGGGGAAGGGCGATATGGTCAATCTTCACCAAATAGGACCTTTAAAGATCAAACCTTTTCTCTGTTAGCAAATTCTGAAATAGTACGAAATTCTTCGCAATCTATCCCTTTGCGTGAAGCAGTGATTTTACTCACTTTAGCTTACTATCCTGAGTTGTGGTATGAAAATTTTGAAATTCTTTCTGAATTAGAATTAAAAAATACTCAATTGATAATTTTTCATCAAGCTATGTTGGAAATTCTTGGGGACCAACAGCTTCATGATAAAGAGACGATGGTTGCGTTCTTAGAAAAAAGAGGGCAAAAGGCTCTGTTAGAGCGTATGAAACATCTTGTGCAAAATATTGGTATGCGTATTATTCCTGGTGGAGCCCCTATAGAAGATGCGCGTGCTATATTAAAACAAGCTGTCTACTTGCATCTTCAAGAACACCACCTACATAAGAGGTTACAGGATATTGAAGAGCAACTTGTAGAAAATCCTAAGAGTGAGGTTTTTGATCTGCTTCGTGAGGTAAAAAATGAGCTGGAGCAGATGCAGGCAACAGAAGCGTTAATTGAAGGATTTGGAAGTTGGTTGGATGAAAAAATAGACGGGAATACACAAGATACGATAAAATGATTCGCTTTTTTAATGCGAATCAGTCACTTAAATTTTAGATGAGGAAGTTTATGTGGAGTGACATTTTTATAAAGATGACAATTAAATTTTAGGAAAAGCGGGTAAATTTTAGGAAAAGCGGGAAATTGGTTCTTACGATAGGGTGCAGAGATTATCTCAGAAGGGCTGAGAGGTGTCGGGGAAACTTCTGGAGTTTTCCCGCGTTTTTGTCTGGATGTCAAGTTTGTCTGGATGTCAGGGCGTATACAAAATGTATTCTTTCCAATGGTAATCTCTTAACAGGAAGTATATATGAGTAACTATTGGTAGATTTTAGTGAGAACAAAAAAACTGGTCACATGGAAACTGTGAAGTGATCGAGTGGAGTTATGGTATGGCAACAAAGGTTAAACAGAAAGATAATGCAGAAGTAACAAACCAAGCGAGTTTGGATAGTCCTCTTCTTGATTTTTCTGATGATGCCATCAAGAAAATGATTAAACTTGCCAAAAAAAATGGTTACGTAACAATGGATGAACTCAATGCAGTTCTTCCTTCTGACGAGGTTACATCCGAACAAATTGAAGATATCTTGGCGATGTTCTCTGAGATGGGGGTTAATGTTGTGGATGATGAGGATGAAGTTGAGTCTGAAAATTATGAAGAAGAAGTTACGGTAGAGGGGGGTGATTTAGTAGAAGCCTCTAGCCACGCAATTGCAACGACAACGAATAAACGCGAAGTAACAGATCGTACGGATGATCCGGTGCGTATGTATTTGCGTGAGATGGGAGCTGTTGAGCTTCTTTCGCGGGAAGGCGAAATTGCCATTGCTAAGCGTATTGAAGCAGGGCGTGAGACAATGATTGCGGGACTTTGTGAGAGTCCTTTGACTTTTCAGGCTCTTATTATCTGGCGTGACGAGTTAAAAGAGCAGCGTATTCTTCTTCGTGAAATTATTGATCTTGAAACGACTTATGCTGGTCCAGAAGCAAAGCAGGCTCCTGTTATTGAGCGAAGTGAAGTTGATAAGACCGTAGAAGAAAAAATGTCTTCTGGTATACGTAATATGGGGGAGAGCGCAGGAGAGAGAAACATTGAAGACGATGATGAAGAGGACGAGGACGATGTTAACTTATCGCTTGCTGCAATGGAAAATGAACTTTGTCCTCAAGTTATGGAAACATTGGATTTTATTGCTCAAACCTATGTAAAATTACGAAAATTACAAGATCAGCATGTTGAAAGCAGTTTGGCAGAGCGTAAAGAGGGGGCCCTTACATCTTCTCAGAAGAAGAAATATATTCAATTAAAGGGTGAGTTGATTCAAGCAGTAAAATCTCTTTCTTTAAACCAAAATCGTATCGAAGCTTTGGTTGAACAGCTTTATGACATCAATAAGAGATTGATTCATAATGAAGGTAAGCTGAAACGGATTGCCAATAGCTATGGCATTGGCCATGAGGACTTTTTAAAAGAATACCAAGGGCGTGAATTGGACGCAGATTGGATGAATTATATTGCTGCTTTGCCTACACCTGGTTGGAAAGAGTTTTCGGTGCGTGAAGCAAAAGAAATCCAAAAACTGCGAAGTGAGATACAAAATCTTGCGCAAGAAACGGCTATTTCGATTGGTGAATTTCGTCGGATTGTTATGCAGGTGCAGAAAGGTGAACGCGAATCAACAATTGCAAAAAAAGAGATGGTAGAATCTAATTTGCGTCTTGTCATTTCAATTGCAAAAAAATACACCAATCGTGGTTTGCAGTTTCTTGATCTTATTCAAGAGGGCAATATCGGTTTGATGAAGGCTGTGGATAAGTTTGAATATCGGCGCGGCTACAAATTTTCAACTTATGCAACATGGTGGATTCGTCAAGCTATTACACGTTCAATTGCTGATCAGGCACGTACAATTCGTATTCCTGTTCATATGATTGAAACAATTAATAAAATTGTTCGTACCTCGCGTCAGATTCTCCATGAAATTGGACGAGAACCAACACCAGAAGAATTATCTAGCAAGCTTTCTATGCCGTTAGAAAAAGTACGAAAAGTTCTTAAAATTGCAAAAGAACCTATTTCTCTCGAAACGCCTGTTGGTGATGAAGATGATTCCCATTTGGGTGATTTTATTGAGGATAGGAATGCGTTATTACCAATTGATGCTGCTATCCAAGCTAATCTGCGAGATACGACAACACGCGTTCTTGCTTCATTAACACCGCGAGAAGAACGTGTTTTGCGGATGCGTTTTGGAATAGGGATGAATACAGATCACACGTTGGAAGAAGTAGGACAACAATTTTCAGTTACAAGAGAGCGTATTCGTCAGATTGAAGCAAAGGCACTTCGTAAATTGAAACATCCTAGCCGTTCACGAAAATTGCGCAGTTTTCTCGATTCTTAAATAAAGGAATTCGTGTGCATTTTAATAACTTCCTCCTTCTTCTTAATGAAGGGGGGAGGTGCTTCATGTTGTACTTGGATACTTTCTTGAGAAAAACATAGGAAGAATTTGAACAATCTAGAAAGTTTACGATGTTTAATGTTTTTCTTAGCTTTGGGGCTTTATACTTCTCTGTCTCAAAAGAATAGATATAGGGCAAAGGGTGGTTATGGAGTAGAGAGTAGGGGGCTTTCAAGAAATGAACGATAAAAACATTACCTTGCGTATAGCGCGGCTCGTTTTTAAGAAATGAGATCTATTAGGAATAAACTTATATTGCAACATACGGACTTTTTGATGAAAAATGTATATTCTTTGCGGAATTTTTCTATCATTTTAGGTGACGCATTTTATTCTTCGTTAAGTTTACAAAGAGATGTTTCAATAGGTTATGTTCATTTATATGCGCTATTTTTGAATATTCTCTTTTTATTCAGATAGCTTTTAAGAACATGGTTTAAAGTATACATTGAGTTGAATCTTTTTAAGAGACAGAAATAGATGAAATTATAGAAATTAAACGTTTCATTTTTTATAGATCGTCTTAATTAAAAAAGGTGTGTCTGAGTTTATGAGTGGAGAACTTCCCTTTTGGAAAGTAAAAAAATTAGAAGAGATTTCCATTTCTGAGTGGGAGAGCCTTTGTGATGGCTGTGGCCGTTGTTGTCTCCATAAAGTTGAGGACGATGATACGGGTGACCTTTATGCAACCAGTATTGCTTGTCGTCTTTTAGATGGGCAAACTTGCAGGTGTCGAGATTATGCTCATCGTAAATCAATTGTACCAGATTGTATATCGCTAGATATTACGATAGTTAAAACAGCGCGTTGGCTTCCAGAAAGTTGTGCTTATAGATTAATTTATGAGGGAAAAGATCTTCATTGGTGGCATCCATTGGTATCAGGGGATTGTCAGACGATACATACAGCGCATATTTCTGCACGCGGACAAATAGAGATTTACGAAGACGAATTATTATCTGAGGAAGATTATCTTTATCATATTACTGGTCTTCTACGTGAAGGCCAGTAATATGATTTTTTATACAACTTGTTTGTGACTTAATCGATCGCAAAGACTACAGTGACGCTCACGTTATAATTTAATTCACCACCTGCAAAATTTGTATTTGCGTAGCTTACATCTGCTGCTCTACTCATGAGCCGTGGTGTTGGGTGATAGTAATCATCCTTTTCATTGATTTCAATAATTTTTCCTAATTTTAAATCGGCTGCTTGCGCTATCGTTTGCGCTTTTTCAATGGCTTCAGTAATGGCTTTTTTACGTGCTTCTTGATAAAATGGCTTTGTATCTGCGTTGGTAAAAGTAATGCCGTTAACTGAATTAACACCTAGTGTCATCGCTTGATCAAAGATTTTACCAGCATTGGTAAGATCACGAATGCGCACGGTTAAAGAATTTGAAACATGATAGAGTTTTTCATTATTCTTTTTTTCGTGGTGTTTATCAGAGGTCGACTGATAAATGGATAAGCCTGATGTTTGCAAATCATTTTCTTGGATGCCATTGTTTTTAAAAGCGTTTATAATATCATTGATGGATTGATTATTGGAAGCTAATGCCTTTTGGGCAGTTTTGTCATAGGTAACAACGGCTAGATTAATAATGGCCATATCCGGTGCTGCTTGACTTTCTCCGATTGCTGTCACTGTAATCGTTGCATTTTTCATTTTATTTTCTTCAGCATAAGCACGTACAGTCAACGATGTGGCTAAGAGTGTAAATGCTAATATAACTGTTTTAACCAGAGAACCCTTCAGTGGTTGAATTTTCTTTTCTATCATATCTATACCTTTATATTTGTCAGTTAATTATTCTCTCATTTTTAAGAGTTTTTGTAAAGAAATTAGAGCACTGAAAAAAAAACCAATAGAAAAGAGAAAAAGATGGGTTATAATCTTTGTCAGCTCTTGTATCATAGGGCATTTTAGTTTAGAGAGAAACAACCTATGTGGGGCCTGTAGCTCAATTGGTTAGAGCCAGCGGCTCATAACCGCTTGGTTGGGGGTTCGAGTCCCTCCGGGCCCACCAATAGGGAAATGTCCAATAGAAAAATGGATCGCTTATATAAAAGTTTTGAGATTCTACCTTTTTTGTTTTTTATTTATTTTCCTGTTTGTTTTAGAAGCTTTTGGTCGTTGTTTGTTGCAGTTTTTTCTCTCAGTCGCTTTAATATGATGGTATGTTTTCTTAGTCTCATCAAAGGAGTTCTCTCATTTGCAACCTTTTAGCATTTGGATTAACTGATATGGGGCGCTATTTACTTTCTTAATTCATATACTGTTTTGTACTTTTTCTGTGTGGTGTTCTTCATAAAATAGAAGGCTAAAAGCTTCATTGGATAAGTTTATTTATACTTGTTCTGCAAATAAATAGACCTCAATAAAACCAATTTTAAAGATTGGACCTGTTCAGAACAAATGGCTCAAAAAACATTTAGTGTAAATTTGCTTTTTTCTTAAGTGATGCTAAGGTCTTTTAGACGTTCGAATAGCATCATCGTGATGAAAGGTTAGTGTATAAGAGAATGTGATCTATGGGCATTCATATGTATCATGGGGCAACGATGATAATAACATTTGTTGATATTTTTTTTCCAAGAAAGGAATTCTATTTGATATTTTGAGAAATATTGTTCATAGTGACGGTGGCGTGTTCTCTGAAAAGAATTTTATTAATTGTTCTTTGAAAAGTCAATTGAGTGATTATTTCTATCGCTTTGCATCATCCAGATTCTATTGTAATAAGCATTTTATTATTCTTTAAGAAATATTTTCTATGATATTAGAAAATTCATTAAAATGCCATTTTCTGTTTTTGTGTATTTTTTGCTTAAAGTTTAAATTATAGAGTTTTCATGTGATCCGAATTATTATTGAAGAACAGACGTCTTTTTTGATTTTACTCTCATAAGGAATTGGCAATATTGCGGTAACCCTAGCACTTTTTTGTATTGCTAACATTTTTCTCGTATTGATCGTATAGAGAGTTTTATCTTTATTATGAGTTTTTTCTCTTATGAAAAATTATTGGCAGGGAGGGTGTTTTTTTGGAAAAGTATACTTTTTCTTCAAAGTCATACTTTGAAAATATAATTCTTCATAATTTGCATAAGGGAATTTCTCTCTTGTTGTAAATCTGTATAAAATTTACGTACAAAGATTGTGCGTGGTGATTCGTTTTATTTTTTAATAGTATCATTTTTGCTTATGATAGAGACTTATATTAGTATTTACAAGGGGCGTTTAGAGGGGAGGTTACCTGTAAACGTGTTACAGAGTTTTAGGTAATGTGGCTCTGTTTATAAGAATTTATTCCTATAACATTGTTATATTCTTGCTTTGCAATATTGTTAAAAAAATATAGATGGTGCTATGTAGAATAAATTGTGATGTATTTTTTTCAAAAAGCTTTTTCGTGTTCTCTTATATAGAGTTCAGGAGTGTCTTCAGGGATATTTTCACATTAGTTTTTATTGGTCCGAATCGCAAGATCTGCGTAACATTATTCGCGTTTTTGATAGATTATACCAATTTTCATAAGAAGGTCTGGATCGTGTGATGCTTTCTGTTTCACCATGGTGCATGACTAATAGAACTTCATCTGATTTTGTAAAATAAGTTTGTACACAATTGCTTCCATACTGCCTATTGCAAATATTTTTTTCTAAGGTATGAGATATATTTTAAACGCTTTAGCGTTATATAGTGTGACTACATGGAGTATGACTATGAAGAATGATAAAAAATTTGAAACAACTTTATCTGATATTATTGTGAAATGGGAGTCTTTATCGACGTCTCAAAAGCAAGCGATATTGGATAAAGTAGAAAATTCTACAGATTCTACAGATTCTGCTCATTCAACAGAACATTTAAGGCTTCAATCTTCTTTTTATCTCCAGACGAAATCAAAGTTATGAGTTTTAAGTCTTCATCGGAGATGTTGAAACCAGTTATTACATATATGGCACTAGCATTTCCCAGTGTATTCAAAATAGCCATGAGTTTGTCTACAGAAGGCCTCTTGCCTCCATTTATCATTTGTTGGACGTAATTTTGTCCACAGCCTGCAGCTCTGCTTATTTCAATCATTGTTCGTCCGTCACTTTTTATTAATTCAACTAAGCGTTGGAACCAATCTTTTTCAGTCTTTGTCATTTTTAGACCTTTACATATTTACGCTATAGCGTTAATATTGCGTTGCGAATCCAGAATATATGATACAAGGAGCGTGAAAATATCCATGTGTAGCTCTTCGCTAAGGAAGCATATAGAGTTGTTTTTAACTAATAACAAAATGTCCCCATACACTTTCAGATTCGAATCAATAAAAATGGTTGCTTAGTTCCACGGTTGTGAAAAAGTAAATGTGTATACCAGAAAGGGCGATACACACTCGTATGTTTATGAGATTTCACTATGATAGTATACGTAGCAGCATTATAAATCAAGATATACCCCAACATCAGAATTTGTAAAAAAAATTCTGCGTTGAGGTAGTGTGTGAATATAACGAAGCTTTAGAGCCTTAAGAGATAGGATAATGGCTGTAGAAAAAATGTAAATTGCATAGACAAAGAATACTGATTTCTTCTTTATTGTAATAAATTAGATCACTATCAGATGGTATATCGTATATATGCGTAAAAAAATGGGAAATATCAAAAAAGTGATCTTGGATATTTTATTAAACAGGAAGGTAATCTGATCCACAAAGGTGGTTGTTTGGTAGAATTGTACATTCGATCAATGCCCTTATGGCGATGAATGTGTTTTTATGATGCTGCGGTTTATAATGAAGTCTGTGTTTATAATGATATTGTTATTGATAACAATGCATTAACATATGGTTGTTTAGTTGTTCGTAAGAGTTCGCATGTTTATGAAAAATAAGAACTTTATCGTTATTTGAATATGAGTGGAGATGCATATGTTTATGCTAATGCGGTCTTTTTTGATCAAGTTTTGAATGCTCAATGTATTGAATTTTGTGGTGATACTCGTGATTTTAGAAAGGCTCGAGTTTATAATGATGCTTTAGTTTGTGGTGATGTAAAGATTTGTGGGAAGGAAAAATTTTACAGAAATGCTGTGCTTTGTGACACTGAAGATTTTTGTAATAATGAAAAACTTTCATATATAGCCGCATTCCTCATGGCGTAAAAAAGGAAGATAGGAACGATTTGGGCAAGGCTTGTATGATTGGATTGCGTCGTTAGTTTTATTTGACGTTCCTTATTTTTTGTATTTTGTGTCAATAAACGTGTCGCAAATAATTGGTGTGAGTGTAGATTTAGCCGCTTTCAGAGATTTGTTTGCGTCATTTATCAATGCTTTAATGGAGAAAATAAGAACGCCGAGAGTGACTGTTCACACTTGGAACATGCAATTTATTGCATTCTTTTTTTGATTGAGGATGAAACAAATTGGTCAAGATGATCACTTGAGCGACAATTAAGGGAGATCCAAATGAGTGTAAACGAAATTTTATTGGGAGCAATGATTGTTGTTTTGTTGTGCAGTGGGGTTATATTTCGGTTTTCTTTATATTATCGCAGTCAAGTGAAAATTTTAAAAGAGGAATCTAGAAGAATAAAGCATGAGTTTTTAAGAGATTCTATGAAGATGACTGAAGAACGAGATAGGGCTATTAGAGAGCAAAGTATGGTGATTAAAAGACGTGACCAAGCAATTGAAAAACTGAAAAAACAAATTAAGCAATATGAAAAAAATGAAAAGAAATATAAAAAAATGCTTAAATCTGAAGATGATAAAGAGTGATTGTATTCATATTTTGCATTAAAGGGTTTGGAAATGTGTTAGGAAGATTGGAATGACGAGAGAGATAAACTTTAATGAAGCCAATTATGGTGCTGATGGAGAGATTGTATTGGAAGAGAATATTCAAGTTTACTCTGATTTTATGACAACATTTAAGTTTATAAGACAGAGCGTCGTTGATCATAAAATAAGAGTTTATGATGATAAACCAGTTTATAGGTAGGCTGGTTATTAAAAAGCGCGTCTATACAATCCAGCAATTTTATATTATTACTGGAAACAATTTTGCACGTTCTTTTTAGATGTAAGGTATAAATGCTACGATAGTTTCAGCTAATAGGTATAAAAAATTGCATGATAATAGAAAGAAAGAGATATTTGCTTTTTATGAAGATGAAATGGGTAAGTCAGTTATGATTATCAGATACAGAAGAGGAATATGAACGTAAAAGATATTAATATCTTGTAGAGTAAATATATTTCTCATTGATGATTTATCTTCTCTTCATGTGCGTTTATTTTTTATGAAAAATACAAAACTTAAAAGATTTTCTTTTTGATAAAGACTATAGAGATTTGAGTATGATTGAAAATAAACATATAATCTGTAAGAATATGACTGTTATTTGTGAGTGTCAGAAATAATACAGAACTTCCTCTCATTGAGGGGAAATCAATCACTTTTCATTTATCACAAAAGTGACTACCATACCATTATACAAAATAGACGCTTGTTTTAATGGTAAAGAACGTTAGGACTGTAGTTCTCTAATAAGAGCCTTATGTGTAATTTCTTTTATTTGCTCAATATTGATTAGGATATCTTGTTTTGTTGGATAACCTTTACTAGAAAAAGCAATTTTTTGTGCATCTCCTGAGATTAAACGCCAGTACCATTGATTGTGAACTCCTTGAAACACCTCAAAATACATGCTTCCCACCTCATAAAATAGCTGATAATTTTCAGGATAAATATTTAACTAATCCGCTTGTAAACATTAATGTATGTCTCTCTAGGAAGTCGTCAATATATTCCCCTTAAATTTTCTGACCTTAAAAAATAATTTCTATGAGAGCTATTATTCTTTTAACAAGAAAAAATTTATTGTCAATAAGATATGAATGAGAATTTTATACTATAAAATTATTTTTTTTAATTTAAAGACACTATACTTTCATTTACAACGCAAATATTTTTCTGTCGTTACAGAAAAAAAGTTTATAAATTATATAAAATTTCACCAGCAAGGATAAAGTAAAAAATACTTTTTTCCATACTGGTAGAGTTTAATCATTTCTTGTTTTTTCTTTTTAAATAGACGTTTATTGATTAGCTATAACCTCTTTTTGGGATACGCTTCGAATGAGTAAATCAATGAATAAGCTAAGGGTATAAGAATTGGCCATTTTAGCTTTCATATCGATAAGAGAGGTTGTAGTTTTAGGGTTAAAACCATTTGATAAACCTTGTCTTGACAAATATTGCTGCAATTTTTCATAAGAACTGTCGATTTTTTCTTGATTTAGTTTTTCGTTACGATCACTATCGGCAAGAGTTTCTTCCAGCCCCTCGATTTTTTTAATAAAATAATTCCAGTCAAAATCACCTTTTGTATATTCGGTGTCAAACATTTTTCCTTGTCCAGTTAAAAGCCAATTAATATTGACACCATATAACGTGCGGTATGTTTGTAAGACACTAAGATTGGGTTCTCTCTCTCCACGCTCATAAAAAGCAATGGAATTTTTTGTCATGCTAAAACTTTTAGCTAAGGTTTCACGTGATGGATCGCCTAAAGCAAGACGTACATAACGTAAACGTTTTCCAAATATGGTTTTTGATTCAGTTTCAGGACGTGCCACGAATTATCTCCCTCGGTAAATCATCATGGTATAAATCATTAAATAATAAAAGCACACTATGTATTAATATTCTATGATATAATGTCAATATTATAGCTTTAATTTCTTGTTGTTTTTTTATTTGTGTAGCTAGAAAGCAATCTTGCACTTATTGTATTGACAATTGATATTCACTTCAAAACAAAATTCCTTGTTGCTACATTTGTCTCTTGCTTTTTTTGAGAGAATTTTCATGTAACTTTACCATATATATTCTATACACCTCTGCATTAATAGATGCAACTTTAAAGAGATGCAAACTTTGGATTGGTACTGGGTGTGCTTAGATGAAGTAGAAAATAAACTTTGAGGAATGATCATGGCCCTATTACGCTATTTTGGGTTTGCTTTTTTTTTCACGATTATTGGTGTCTTTTTAGGAGGGGTTATTGGTTGGTTTGAAACGGAAAGTATTACTGGTTTTCTTAAATATTTTTTTATTTGCTTTGTTTTAGGAGTTTTGGAAATTTCTTTATCTTTTGATAATTCTATTATCAATGCGCGTGTTCTTAGTAGAATGAGTCCATTGTGGCGTCGTCGTTTTCTTATGTGGGGCATTTTGATAGCTGTATTTGGGATGAGAATTGTTTTTCCATTATTGGTGGTTGTCGTTGCTGTTGGGATTAATCCAATTGCGGCAGTCAAATTAGCGATATGGGAACCACATCGATATGCTGAAGTTTTAACCGATGCGCATATGGGGATTGCTGCTTTTGGAGGAACTTTCCTTATGATGGTTGGCTTAAAATATTTTTTTGATTCTGAAAAAGAAGTGCATTGGCTTAATGTTATAGAGAAACCTGCTCAAAAGTTTGGGGCGCTTGTTGGAATTGATATTGCAATTGTTTTGATTTTGATCTTATTGGTTTCAGGTCAGATTGACGCAGAAAATAAAATAACTTTTTTATTGGCAGCACTTTATGGACTTTTGACCTTTATCGGTGTTGAAGTTGTCGGTCATCTTTTGGATACTCCTCAAAAGACTTTAACAACAGTAGCTCACGGGGGAGTAGGGGCGTTTCTTTATTTAGAAGTTCTTGATGCTAGTTTTTCTTTCGATGGCGTGGTTGGTGCTTTTGCCTTTTCACACAACCTTTTTATTATTGCGATAGGTCTTGGTATCGGAGCATTTTACGTTCGTTCTATGACAATTATGTTGGTTGAATCAGGAACATTATTGCATTATCGTTATTTAGAGCATGGTGCTTTTTATGCAATTCTAGTTCTTGCAGTGATTATGTATCTGCAAACGATTATATCGGTTCCTGAAGTTTTAACAGGACTTGTGGGAGTCTGTATTATTGGAATGGCATTATATTCTTCGATTCGTTTTAAGCATCGTCAATTGGATAAACATGTTGTATCTAAGTAATGGAGATCTCTTCCTTTTTCAAACTTTTGTTTATCGCATATCTTTGAATAGAAAGAGGTCTTTTATGCAAAATAAAATACTATTTTATTGCTTATTTGCGTTTTTTTAAGTTGAGTTTATTGCATAATACTACCCATGAAGGGAATAATATACAATCTCTAGGATACTTTTTGACCTAAATATAAGACAGAAAGCTGATGCTATACTTTTTACCAGCTTTCAATATTATGACAAGCTTTTGCATTAATGGTTCATAAGAGGCCTTTTTGCTGTTTTTTTGAATGATTTCTATTCATACATTGGATTCTCTTTGTAACGTGTAAGAGAATGGTTTTGAAACAGGTTTGAAATGAGAGAATTTACGATATTCTGAACTCTTACTTAAATATGTGCAAAATAATTTATCCTTTATAAATCAGTGTATTATAATGGTAGATTAGAGAAGGATATTTTAAGAGACCATTAAAAGTTCTATACCGGCTTCGTTCATTGTTTTAAGCATAGTGTTTAGTGATCCGTTTACATCAATACCAGCACAGGCATTTAATGAAACACTGACTTTAAAACCGCATTGCATAGCGTGAAGAGCAGAAAATCCGACACAAAAATCAGTTGCTAAGCCACACATAATGAGCTTAGTAAAACCATGTTCTTTAAGATAAACTTGTAAACCTGTTGGTGTTTTTTGATCATTTTCAAGAAAAGCAGAATAGCTATCCATTTTTTGATTATAGCCTTTTCTAAGGATAAGTTGTGCCTTTTCCACTCTAAGAGATGGATGAAATTCTGCTCCTTGTGTTCCTCGTATGCAATGATCAGGCCAAAGTATTTGAGGACCATAGTCAAGAGTGACTGTATCATAGGGCTTTTTTTCAGGATAGCAGGAAGCAAAGCTGCAATGGTTTTTGGGATGCCAGTCTTGGGTTAAGATAATGTGATCAAAATGATTTATGAGATTATTGACGGCGGGTAAAATAGCATCACCTTGTGGTACGGCAAGTGCTCCACCTAGTAAGAAGTCATTTTGAACATCAATGACGATTAAGGCTTTTTTTTCCATAAATATATTCCTATACGAGATGAGCTTTTATCGTATTTTTAAAAAGCTATATGTCGTCTTGAAGTTTTGAAATGATATGCTGGATATTGATATTATTTTTATAATTATCAAGCCAAAAGAGGGGAATGGATAAGTTTTTACAATTGGTTTTATAGTTTTTTACGAATTGTAACCACGTACCAATGGGAAGTGCACTGTATTCATTTGTTGCTACGTGTTGATGCAAAGCTTTCATGATCATTGGGCTTGGAACGTCAGATCCCATAAGGCGGCGGTCGTTTTGTAAACGTAATTTAAGCCATATCAAGGCAAGGGGTGAAGTCCATTGCTTTCCGTAGCAAAAAATCGATGAAAAAAGAGAAGGATTTTTTACTGCGTAATATAAAGCCCATAAAGCGAGAAAAGAAGGCGCATAGAGAATTGCTTTTCTTTGTGGTACCATATTACATTGATAAGTCGGTTTAATACGATAAAAATACAATGTTATATCTGGTATGGAAAAGAGAGGCAATGTTTGATAACAGGTTTCAGGTACAGCTAAAAAGATTTGCTTTTTGCTCTTTAGGGGGATGTTTTTTTGCATTCAGGACCATACTGGGGCTTGTGAGATTAGAAAAAATGTACCAATATAGAGCGAAAGCTTTTGATACGACGTAAGTGCTATTTACTGTACAGTTTCAAAAAGCAAAAGCAGTTTTTTCAAAATCCTAATCTTTAATATCGCATAATATAAAGAGAAATTTATGGCACGTCAATTTATCTATCATATGGCTGGGCTTAACAAGTCTTACGGCAATAAAAAAGTTCTAGAAAATATTCATTTGTCTTTTTATCCAGATGCGAAGATCGGTATTTTAGGGCCGAATGGTGCAGGGAAGTCAACTATTTTACGTATTATGGCTGGGCTAGATAAGGAATATACGGGAGAAGCATGGATTTCTGAAGGAGCTCGCTGTGGTTATCTACCACAAGAACCTTTGCTTGATGCGAGCAAAGATGTGCGTGGTAATGTGATGGAAGGTGTTGCAGATAAACAGGAAGTTCTTGAGCGTTATAACGAATTGATGATGAATTATAGCGAGGAAACGGCTGATGAAAGTGCACAGCTTCAGGACATTATTGACAGTCAGAATCTTTGGGATTTAGAAAGTCAAGTGGAAATGGCTATGGCTGCTCTTGGCTGTCCGCCAGCCGATGGGGATGTAACAAAACTTTCGGGTGGTGAGAAGCGGCGTGTTGCACTTTGTAAATTGCTTTTGTCAAAACCTGATTTATTACTTTTGGATGAACCGACAAACCATTTAGATGCTGAAACGACGGCTTGGCTTGAGAGGCATCTACGTGAATATCCTGGGGCTGTGCTTTTGATAACCCATGATCGTTATTTTCTCGACAATGTAACGGGTTGGATTTTAGAATTAGATCGCGGTAGAGGTATTCCTTATGAGGGGAACTATTCTGCTTATTTGGGGGCTAAAGCCAAGCGTTTGGCTCAGGAAGGCCGTGAAGAGGCAGCACGTCAACGTGCTTTATCACGTGAGCAAGAATGGATCGCTTCTAGTCCAAAAGGGCGACAAGCAAAGTCAAAAGCTCGGATTAAGGCTTATGATGAGTTGGTTCAAGCAGCACGTGAGCGCCGTCCTGGAGAGGCGCAAATCATTATTCCTATTGGAGAAAGATTAGGACAGGTTGTTATTGAGGTTGATAATCTCTCTAAAGCTTATGGTGAACGTGTATTGATTGATTCTCTTTCTTTTAAACTTCCTGCTGGTGGCATTGTCGGCGTTATTGGGGCCAATGGTATGGGAAAGTCGACCTTGTTTAAAATGTTGACGGGACAGGAAAAGCCCGATTCAGGTCAGATACGTATCGGTGAAACAGTTCACATGAGTTATGTGGATCAGAGTCGCGATTCCTTGGTGGGGGATAAAACTGTTTGGGGGGAAATTTCTGGTGGAAATGACATTATTAAATTAGGCAAATATGAGATGAATAGCCGCGCTTATTGCGGGGCTTTTAATTTCAAGGGGGCAGATCAGCAGCAGAAGGTGGCAAATTTATCAGGAGGGCAGCGCAATCGCGTACATTTGGCGAAACTTCTAAAAGAGGGGGGGAATGTGCTTCTTCTTGATGAACCGACAAATGATCTTGATACTGAAACATTGGGTGCATTGGAAGATGCATTGGAAAATTTCGCTGGTTGTGCAGTTATCATATCGCATGATCGTATGTTTCTTGATCGATTGGCAACACATATTTTAGCCTTTGAAGGTGATGGTCATGTAGAATGGTTTGAAGGTAATTTTGCTGAATATGAGGCTGATAAAGTTCGTCGTCTTGGGGCGGAATCTCTTAATCCTAAGCATGCAAATTATAAACCTCTTACACGCTAGAATTTTTTATCTTATCTCAACTTTGTTGGAATAATAGTGTATTTTATTGCGTTTGTTATTTCATAAATAAAGAGTGTGTGTACTCTGTGGGAGTTTTTATTCATTGAAAAGAGTAAGAGACACTTTATGAAATTATAGCCTAAATAGGGTTGTTCTAATCATGATATATAACCGGTTATTTCTTGTAAAATTGCAATGAAAAGGAGGAGATGAAGAGTATAGCACTACTTCTACAAATGCTCTGGTCATTGAGCATTACCATCTTTACTTAATAAAAATGCAAGCTGGCATCATCATGTTATTTATTTTTTCTCAATGGTATACAGTTTTTGTTTTGAGGTGGGCATAAAAGATATTTTTATCTATATGTCCTCTCTGTTTATGAGCTGTAAGAGAATGATTTGGATTGATTTATCATGAATATTATAATGAGAAGCAGATGGATAAGATCTGTTCGTTTTTTACATTAGCCTATTTTTTTCATAGTATGATAAAATAGAGAGCACAAAATAGATGAGAATATGCGTTGTATACTTGAATTTTTTTCCTATAAACAAATGTTTATAGGAATGTTGAGGGGATAATTATGAAAAAAAGTGCAAGTTTAGATGCAATGGTTGAGCTGCTGAAAGCGGTCGCAGAAGTAAGCCATTTACGTGTTCTTAGGCTCTTACATCATGAAGATTTAACAATCCCTGATTTTATTTTTATTCTTGATCAGTCGCAAGCATGTATATCACGATATTTACGTTTATTGTACGAAGCACGATTGATTGAGCGTTATCAGAAGGGGGATAGCCTTTATTTTAAGCTTTGTCATGATTTTTGGGGTGAAGACATTGTGATGGGTGTTCTTTCGGCTTTGCCAAAGAATGATGTGTTGTTAGCGCATGATTTAGAACGTTTGAAGGATGTTAAAAAGCAGCGTCAAAAAACGAGGAAGAAGTATTTCTTACAAAATGCGTTGCAACGGGATGTATTACGGTCATCTTATATGGCAGATCATGGTGTAGAAAACGCTTTACTTGAAATCATTGGCGATAAACCATTTCAGACGATGCTGAATATTGGAAGAGGTGAAGACTCTATCTTAAAATTGTTTTCTAATCTTTATACGCATGCGGTTCAAGTCGTGCTTGATAGCAATGTTTTTCACTTGTCTGTTGGAGATACAACTTTTGATTTAGTTATTCTTCATTGGGTTTTACATTTTTTTGAAAACCCTGAAATATTCCTTCATGAGATATCAAGTGTTTTGCGTCCTCATGGACGTTTATTGATTGTGGATTTTGGTTATCATGAAATTGAGTCTTCATATTCTGATCAAGCACATACGCGTTTTGGATTTTCGGCTTTACAAATAGAACAATGGCTTAAAAATACGAGACTTGTTCTAGAACAAACGGTTTGTCTTACTCCTATACAAAATGAAAACAGTGAGAAAGGTATGGTTACGCTTTGGCTTGCTCGTGATCCGCGTTTATTAGTTGACGATATCAAAGATAAACAAGTCAATTTTGCATAAATCGCGTTTGTTGACCTGCTTTATTCTCTGATTTTTCTTAAGGAATAGCGTAGAGATAAAACTTTATTCAATCATTGATAATCTATTGTTTTTTACATTTGTATTATGTTTTTATATGAGAGTATTGGTGTTTTACAGGGGCTTGGTGGCTGTGTACTGTGTAATGAAAGCATCTTCTATAGAGTTAAGCCTATGAGGATCGTTATTTAAGGTGTCTTGATATCATATTTGTTTTATTAGCCAATATATTGATTTTTTAGATTTCAATGAGAGGCTCGAATATAGGAATATTTTTTCATTTCAAATTTCCTGTTGCAGAATCCAAAAGAGTCTGTTTGTTTGTTACAAGAGAAGATATTTATCTAAATAATACCGTTTGTAAAAGGAAATACATATTTCTAAATATGAGAGCGGCGGCGATATGATGTAATAGCGCACAATATAATATAGTGATGGCTCATACCTTCATAAATGTCAAAAATGGTGGTACCCAATAGATCTTACGATGTTTCTTTAAACAGGTGCTTAGATAAGAAGTACCTTGGAATTTTTAGTGAGGGGTGCAAAAAGATGCTCTAAAAAGACGAAGGGGTAAAAGGGTAAGACAATGCATGATTTTCATTATTTAAAACACAGCGTTATGAGCGTGTTTGAAAGTCGTAAAGGCAAATGAAAGGGATGGTAAAGATGGCAATAGTTTTTTATCTTTGGGCTTTTATGTTTCGTTCAAAATAAATGATGGCTTTTTTAAGATTACTCAAACAGACGTAAATATTTTTACTCTAATTGGGCATATAAAAGCTGGGACTGTTTACATGGTTCTCATTTGCTCTAGTCTTTATCTCAAGCATATTGCCATGTTAGGAGCAGGTGTTGATTTACAAGTAATAGAAAACGTAAAAGCTTGGTAGATGACGCCATAAAATTACTCATAAATTAGTAATGGATTGGAGTGATATTCTGAATTTTAAAAACATTTTGTACAACAATGGTTATAATAGCGTATCTGACTTTACGTTTATTTCTTCTTACAAGCATTCATATATGGCGTTTGTCTATGTGTTTTTCATTATATTCATAAAAATAAGATTGACGATAATCTATGGATAGTCCGTGGATGAAAGTAGAAAAGAAAAGCGTGATATTACACTAAAGTTTCGTATCTCTTTATTATGAGAAGTATGAAGGTTATTAAAAAGGTTATTAAATAAGTCCATTTTTCTTGCCAAAAGTGATTTTTTCTTTTTATGCTTACTGCTCATTTTATGATGCAGCCCGTTAGTATAGCGTAAAATTGATAGGGCATCATCGTTTTATGTTTTTTATCCATATGCTTTTTCTTGTTTGTGATGTGCCGTAGTATGGCTATTCATTGATTCAATAGACGAAGGTTTAAAATAAGGGAATCTCACGTTCTTGAGATCTCTCATGTAAGTTGTAAAATGATGAGTTATGATTGTAAATCAATGCATTATTTACGTTAGAAGAACAGACTATAACAATTTTTGAGCATAGAAACTACTGTGTGTATTATTTTACGGGATCATTTAAATGATAGAGATTAAGAGAAACGGTCTGCATTGATCTCGGTTTGTTATGTTAAAATGCGTTAGAGCCTGTTGGTTATTGTAAAATAGTTTATCGTTATTTGGAATGATTATAGGACGTGATTCGAAACAAATACCTTCAGAGTTCTCATTTTTTCATAAAATTAAGCTGTTTAAATTCTTCATTGATTGTTACATGAGAGATGCGACAATATTTTAATAATCATTTACAGAATTTTTTATGAAGATAGATAAGATTTTAAAAATCTACATTTTTATTTTTGTGGTGATTGCTGTTGGAAAAGTGATTCTACTTTTATATAGTTTGATTTTTATAGGGTGGATACGTAGAAATTACGGTTTTTTTTGATTATGATTATCAGAGTTATGAAAGAAACTATTTAAAAGTTATAATGATCGTAGATTCCAATTGATGCTTCTTGAAATAAAATTGCTTCAAATTGGGTCATTTTAAACTTTTTTTGCCTAAATTTAAACATTTTTAAACAATTTATAACTCTTTTATGTTTTTTTGCGTAGAAGATGATAAGAATTTCTTGTTGTTTAAAGAATTTTATTCCATAGCAAGAATATTGCATCGGCTATCTTAGTGGTTGATGTGAGAGGACGATCGGGGAACCTCCTCCCCCCCCCCGCGTGGATCCCCTAGATTGTCTGGCCTGACTGAGGATTTCCTCAGTCAGGCTTTTTATAATTGTTTTGGGGGATGTTGTAGCGTGTTATTAGGGGGAAGTGTAAGATCTGTTATTGTTTCGCCTATACTACCTAAATACATAGAGGGGCAGTTTTTGTTGGGCGGATAGTGTTAGCGTATTCATTTTCAATAATTTGATTTTTCTTTATTGAAGCATCGTTGAATGCTATAAGGAGAATCATAAAAGGAATCTATGTTTGTGTTCTATGATCTTTAGGTAAGAGATAATGGAATCTTTTTCGCGTCGTATTGTTTTTATTTTATTTGTATTTTTTATTTTTGGCGCTGTCTTTTTTGCTTCTCAAAGTAGTGCTGTTTATCAGTTTTTTTCCGGTCGCTCTTCTTTTTCTTCTCAGAAGCTTGATGTAACAGAGGAGGAGTTGTTAGAGAGATTGTCTGTATCTTTTCCAGATATTATCAAGCATCTTTCTAAGATGAGTCCTCAACAGCAAGAGGTGTTTATTGCGCAGCTGCGTCGTGATGTAATTGCGCTTGCTTTTAAAAGTGGTCAGAGTCGTGAGCAGGCTCACAAATCTGGTGAAACTGTTGCTATGGCTCTTTCAAAAGCGATTTCTCGTCCTTCCATTGCTAATGCTTATTTTTAGCTATTTTTTTAATCGCGCTTTTGGGTTTTATTTTAAGGAGCAAGAGCTTTTCGTGAAGTCTTGAAAAGTGCGAGGAGATAATTAATTTGTAAGGTATTAACAAAATTTATCTCTCAAAAGGTAAGCAATTGGAGTATAAGGGTAATGTTGCAATCATTACAGGAGTGATAGAAAGTCTATCAAGGGTATTGGTCCAAGTTAATTGCATTATCAATCGCTACAATGACAAAAGCAGTATTGACTATAAAAAAACACGTTAACCGTGTTTTATATGCCGGTTATTTTTTTATTTGATATGAGAAAATAAAAATTTTTTAAAGGATTTAAGCTTTCTTTGTTCTACGGATTTTAGGATATTTATCCACTTGTATGATTTCTGAAAATGAGGTGCAAGGCTGATAAGATGGTAGTCTGTGACAAAGAAAAAATATTTGAATGAAGATGAGGGTTTATTTTTATTTAAAAGGCTTTGGGGGTATTGAGTTTCCTAACATTTTTCAAAAAAACAGACAAAAGTAATTGTTAAGCTTTGTTGTAGAGATAAAGACGGATATAGCTTTTTTAGCATATTGTTTTATAATGATAATTTGTCATTTTCATATTAAGTGAGAATCTTAAGAATTGCAAAATTCTCTCGTTTTAAATTTATTCATGGTGAAAAAATCAAAATCACTTTCTTGTGCACTACAAGTGAGAGGCTTGTGTGGATAAAAGCTCTTTCAAAAAAAGAAGTAAAAAGCTTCTTTGAGGCATCTTGAGAGCTAAAAGTCTGTTGCAATATTTTGAATTGGTAAAGAGTATGATGGTTTTAGTATATTTATGAATTTTTTATGCGCAATGATGGGAGCGGGGATTTGTTTTATGATTTGTTGGGGTTTTATCGGACATAAAGAGTGCTGTGGGTGTTTATTAACCAGAGAGAAGTGTTGATAACAGTTTATATTTTTTGTGAAACTTTTTTGATATTGAGGATCTTCGGTAAAAAGATGTTCTTGTCTCTCTTTAAGATGCTATTTTTTTAATATAAAAATTGAGTGATACAATAGTGATAGCAGAAATTTACAAATTATATCATTTTATTTAATACGATATAAGATTAATTATAGTCTCTTTATTTTTTTTACTTTATGATATAGATAAATCTATAATTTGTGCATAAAGAGATTTTCTTTTGTTGCAGAATTTTATCTTGAAATTGTCTTACTCTTTCCTTTTTCAAGCCGTTCTTTTGCTTTCTTTTTTTGTACAATACGTTTGCAAATTATTTGCAGCTAGAATTTGAGAATGTTTGAGTAAAGAGAAAGAAAATGCAATTTTTGAAAATCTTGTTAAATACAGCGTGTGCTGTATTTTTTGTATTTGATGTAAGTTGGACTCATAGTGTCTTAAATGTTGCGGAATCAGGAGAATCCTCAGTGATTGTTGCTTCTAAGATTCCTGATCGTCCTTATGAGTTTCTTATTCAGAAACTTGCGAATAAATATAATGTTCCCGTTAATTTAGCACATGCTGTTGTAAAAGTTGAAAGTAATTATAAGGCAGGTATAAAGGGGGCTGCTGGCGAAATAGGTTTGATGCAAATTAAACCCTCTACGGCACGAGGGTTGGGCTTTAGTGGTTCTGTACAGGATTTGTATGATCCTGCGACCAATCTTGAATATGGTATGCGTTATTTGGCACGGGCCTATAAACTCAGTGGTGGAAGTACATGTGGTACAATCCTTAAATATAATGCAGGCCATGCTGCAAAAAAAATGAATTCTATTTCAGCGAAATATTGCGCAAAAGTAAAGACTTATCTGGCTTCATTAAAATAAAAACATCTGTTGAGAGAGGTTTGTCATAAAATATTTTAAGATGCTATTTTCACGGAGCAGAAAATGTTTTATAAATTAGTATGTCAGTCGGCTGGGCAGCCGCGCTTGTCTGATACTGAAATACGGCAGGTGAGGAAAGTCCGGGCTCCATGGAAAGACGGTGCCGGGTAACACCCGGCAGGGGTGACCCTAGGGAAAGTGCCACAGAAAGTAAACCGCCTATTTTTATAGGTAAGGGTGAAAGGGTGGAGTAAGAGCCCACCGCGCATTCAGTAATGAATGTGGCAAGGTAAACCCCACCGGGAGCAAGACCAAATAGAAATGACGTGCAAAATTTAATTTGCAGCCGATTTCCGGGCGAGTCATTCGGGTAGGTTGCACGAGGCGGATGGTAACATCCGTCCCAGATGAATGGTTGCCATGTAAAGTGTAAGCTTTACTCTACAGAACCCGGCTTATAGGCCGACTGATATTTCATGATGATACGCGATATTTTATAAGATCAATTATATATGGTCTTTTATGGAGTCTATGTGTTTGAAATGGACACTTGAGCAAAGAGTGTTTTAAAAAATTATAACATTTCTTTAAGTATAATGCGTTAGGATCTGTTTTGGGATAACTTTAGTTTTTTCGTTCATTGTGATTAATGTGAAAGTTGAAGGCCAGGTTATTCTAAGATCAGTTGTCATGAGAGAGCTGTTGATTTAAGACAGCCTAACTTCAAGACGGATTATTTTGATAAAGCAGGATCAAAGAGCTGAACGCCATATTCCAGTGTTGTTACAGCCAGTTTTGGCTGGGCTTATGCCATTGGTTGGAACAAAAGTGATTGATGGCACCTTTGGTGCTGGTGGTTACACGCGCGCTTTGTTAAAGGCAGGGGCACAGGTGATTGCTCTTGATCGTGATCCTCATGCTATAAGTGCAGGACAATCGCTTGTTGAAGAATTTTTTCCACGCCTTCGTTTGGTCCATATGGCGTTTTCACAGCTCGATCGTGTCGTTGAAGAGAAGGTGGATGCAGTTATTTTGGATATTGGTGTCTCTTCAATGCAGCTTGATGAAGCAGAAAGAGGTTTTTCTTTTCAAAAAGATGGTCCATTGGATATGCGAATGGCTCAGACTGGTTTTACAGCCAGCGATGTTGTCAATCATTTAAAAGCAAGGGATTTGGCACGTATTTTTAAGATATTAGGGGAAGAGCGTTATGCGGGGCGAATTGCACGGATGATTGAAAAGCGTCGTGTTGTGCAGCCTTTTTTGCGTACAGGTGATTTGGCGGATGCTATCGAAACGTTGATAGGACGTAAACCGGGAGATCGTATTCATCCGGCAACACGTGTATTTCAGGCTCTTCGTATCTATGTTAATGATGAAATTGGTGAATTGGCATGTGGTTTATTTGCTGCTGAACGCGTTTTAAAAGCTGGAGGCCGTTTGGGGGTTGTCAGTTTTCATTCTCTTGAAGATCGTATGGTCAAAAGATTTTTTTCGGCTCGTTCTGGAGAATGTATGAGATCACGCTATCTGCCAGAAATAAAGGCTGCTCCAGCAACATTTTTTCCTTTGTTTAGAGGTGGGATCACGGCAACTAAAGAGGAGTTACAGAAAAATCCTCGTTCACGTTCTGCGAGGTTGCGTATTGGTGTACGGACTGAAGCAGAGGCTCTTGCAGCAGATATGAAATTATTTGGTTTAGCAGAGATTGCCAGTTTTGAAGGCAGCAAAAAATGACAGTTTTTCGTACATTTGATATGATTTTAGTGTTGATTATGATTTGTATGGCAGGACTTACTTATAAGGTAAAATATGATGTTCAAAAACGAATGAACGAAGTTCTTCATCTTGAGCATGAAATTGCTGCAGCAAAAAATACGGTAAGTTTGCTTCATGCTGAGTGGGCTGTGATGATAAGTCCTTCACGCATGCAAAAACTTGCGAAACGTTATCAGAAAGAACTTGGGTTAGAGGTTATACAGCCCCGTCAAATCGTGGAGTTTAAAGACATTCCGGTATGGGTACATGATCAAATTGAAGAAGTGATTAAACAAAATATCTTGGAAGATAATCAAAATATTTTGACAAATAATCGGGCTTCTCAGATCAATAGTGTTGTCCAAAAAGGCGCGCAGTAATGAAATCGACTTTTTTATTCTCACAGAAGAAAAAGCGCTTAAAGAATTCGTTGAATAATCATAATGTTTCTGTTCGTCGTCCCTATTCTAGTCGTCCACGTTTGCTTTTTTCGTTGTTCTGCTTTTTAATTTTATATGGCATCATGGGGGCTTGCCTTATTTCTTATGGGTTGGAAGGTGGACAGATTGAAGAAGCAAAAGGGCCAGGAGTTCTTCAATTGATGGCACGGCCTGATATCGTTGATCGTAATGGTCGTTTATTGGCAACAGATATTAAAACTTATTCACTTTTTGCTGAGCCACGACGTATTATTGATGTGGATGAAACAATTGAATTGCTCTCAACAGTTTTGCCTGATCTTAATTGGCAGGAAACCTATAAGCGCTTAAAAAGAAAATCTAGTTTTTCTTGGATACAGCGGGGGTTAACACCAATGCAGAAGACGCAAATTATGGCTCTTGGTATACCAGGAATTGGTTTTCGGACTGAAATTCGTCGCTTTTATCCTGATGGACCTGTAACTTCCCATATTCTCGGTATGGTGAATGTTGATAATCAGGGCATTGCAGGTATGGAAAAATATATTGATGATGCGGGGTTGAGTGCTTTGCGTGCCGCTGGTCTTGCCATGGAAGAATCATTAAAACAAGTTCAGCTTTCGATTGATGTGCGTGTTCAGGCAATTGTTCATGATGAACTTATTCAGGCTATGAAGCGTTATAAGGCAATTGCTGCAGGAGCTGTTATTTTAAATATACATACGGGGGAAGTTTTGGCTTTGGCATCACTACCAGATTTTGATCCTGGAAATCCTATCGAAGCTTTAAAAAGTGATCGTCTCAATCGGATGACGGCAGGAGCTTTTGAAATGGGATCAATTATTAAAAGTTTTACGACAGCCATGGCACTTGATTCCAATATTTTTTATTTAAACAGTATTATTGATGCTTCAAAGCCAATAAAAACAAGTAGTGGGTATACTATTCATGATTTTCATGGAAAAAATCGACCCTTAACGTTATGGGAGGTTTTTATTTATTCTTCTAATATTGGTTCTGCTAAAGAGGCATTGGCGATAGGGATTGATAAACATCGTGGTTTTTTGCAAAAACTTGGATTACTGGATCGTCTCACAACAGAGTTGCCTGAAGTTGCCCACCCTATTGTACCACATCATTGGAAGGATATCCATTCTATGACGATTTCTTTTGGGCATGGTATGGCAACAACACCCTTGCAAACAGCTGTCGGGGCTGCTGCTTTAATGAATGGTGGTTGGTTAATTGCTCCGACATTTTTAAAACGGACAAAAGAACAAACTCTGCACCATGCAAAACGGGTTTTGCAGGCTAAAACAAGTCAAAATATGCGTTACCTTTATCAATTAAATAGTGATATTGGTTCTGGACGTAATGCAAAAGTAGAAGGCTATCGTGTAGGTGGTAAGACAGGAACAGCTGAAAAAGTTGAAAATGGAAAATATTCTAAAACAAAAAATTTCAATAGTTTTCTTGCTGCTTTTCCTATTGAAGATCCTGCTTATGTTGTTTTAACAATTATTGATGAACCAAAGCCTGCAGAGGGACAGCGTTCAGCAACAGCGGGAATGAATGCTGGACCAATGCTTGCTAATATTATTCGTCGCACAGCTAGTTTTCTTGGTGTAAAACCCGATTTTAAAAAAGAATATGAGCTTCTTTTAAGTAAAAAGAGCAATTCAAGTTTCGTTAAACAACAGTAAAATAAATACAAAGGTGCATCGTTATGTTGTTTGGAACAGTTTTTACAGAATGTGTTGAAGATGAAAGTCTTTCTTCAATAGAAATAACAGGAATAAGTGTGGATTCTCGGCAAGTTTTGCCGGGCTATGTTTTTGTCGCTGTTCAAGGGAAAAAAAGTGATGGAAGACACTATATAGATGATGCGATAAAGCGTGGCGCACGAGCAATCGTTACAGACTGTCATGCTGTTCTTGAGGATTTATCTGTTCCCATTTTACGTGTTTCTAATGTTCGTCATAGTTTAGCGTTGGCAGCTGCACGTTTTTACGGTTCTCAGCCTGAAACGGTCGTTGCTGTGACTGGTACAAGTGGTAAAACATCTGTTGTCTCTTTTCTTCGGCAAATTTGGACTTATGCTGGATTTTGTGCTGCGAGTATAGGAACGGTTGGTGTTGTTTCTCCTAAACGGAATGTTTATGGTTCTCTCACAACACCTGATCCGGTCGTCTTGCACCGTCTTCTTTATGAAATTTCTCATGAAGGTGTGACTCATGCAGCTCTTGAAGCTTCTTCGCATGGGCTTGATCAAGAACGACTTGATGGAGTCCGTTTAACGGCTGGTGCCTTTACTAATTTAGGGCGAGATCACATGGATTATCACACGGGGGTAGAGGATTATTTGCGGGCTAAAATGAGGTTGTTTGATACACTTTTGCCTGTATCTGCTCCTGCTTTGATTTTTGCTGATGATGTTTATTCACAAAAGGTTATTGATGTTGTTACACAAGCACGCCGCCGTGTCTTGACAATTGGTCGTAAGGGGCAATTTATCACGATTAATCGTGTTGAACATCAACGCTCAAAACAGTGTATTGAGTGTCGTGTGGAAAATAATATTTATACATTTGATTTGCCTTTGGCTGGAGATTTTCAGGTAGCCAATGCGCTTATGGCAGCGGGGTTAGCAATTGCAACTGGTGTTTCACCTCGTAAGGTTTTTTCTGCGCTTGAAACTTTGCAGGGGGCACCTGGGCGGTTGGAATTTGTGGGAAAGACAGAAAATAATGCGCCTGTTTATATTGATTATGCCCATAAACCAGAAGCTTTGGAGCAGGTTTTGCTTTCTGTTCGTCCCTTTACGCAAGGGCGTTTGATCGTTGTTTTTGGTTGTGGAGGAGATCGTGATCAAGGAAAAAGACCTTTGATGGGAAAAATTGCGGCGGATAAAGCGGACATTGTTATTGTAACGGATGATAATCCTCGCACAGAAATGCCAGAAAAAATACGCAAGGATATTTTACAGGCGGTGCCAACAGCAATAGAGATAGCAGATCGTGGAGAGGCTATTTCTTACGCGGTGGAGCTTTTGAAAGTTGGTGATACATTAATCATTGCTGGAAAAGGTCATGAGGATGGCCAAATTATAGGGCAGACAACTTATCCTTTTTCAGATCGTCTGAAAGCGATAGAAGCTTTAGAGGACCGAAAGAAATGACAACTTTATGGGATAAGCAAGCACTTGTTGCTGCAGTTAATGGTGTTGTAATGGGAAGCCTGCCAGAAACTTTTTCTGGGGTTTCCATTGATAGCCGTACTCTTGCGGAAGGGGATGTTTTTTTCTGCATTAAAGGGCATCATCTTGATGGTCATGATTTTGCTGCGCAAGCTTATGAACGAGGTGCAGGCGTTCTTATCGTTGCGGAACACCGTTTGAGGGATATGAAAAAGATATCGGCTCCACTTATTGTTGTTCCTGATGTTTTGCAAGCCTTAGAAAAACTTGCACAAGCTGCACGCAAACGTTCAAGAGCTAAGATTATCGCGATAACAGGATCGGTGGGAAAAACAACGACAAAAGAGGCTTTGAAACAAGCACTTGCAACGGTTGGGAATGTTCATGCGAATCTCGCTTCTTTAAACAATTGCTGGGGGGTTCCACTCACTTTAGCGCGGATGCCTATGGAGAGTGATTATGGTATCTTTGAAATTGGCATGAATCATAGAGATGAGATTCGCCCTCTGGTCAAACTTGTTTGTCCGCATGTTGCTCTCATTACGCATATTTGTGCAGGACATATGGGTTTTTTCAAAAATCTTGAAGAAATAGCAAAGGCAAAAGCTGAAATTTTTGAAGGATTAGATGAAAAAGGAATTGCCATTTTAAATGCGGATAGTGATTTTTTTTCTTATCTCGTTCAAAAAGCAAAGAAATGCGGTGTAAAGAAGATCTTAAGCTTTGGTGAGACTAAAGATGCTGATTATCAAGCGCGAGATATACGTCTTCTAACTGATAGTACTTCTATGATTGTGCGTATTGGGGGGCGGGATAGGAAGGTTCAAATTGGTGCTCCAGGACGCCATATTGTGCAAAATAGTTTAGGGGTTATTGCTGCTTGTGATGCTATGGGAGTTGAGTTAGAGCCTGTTCTTCTTTCTTTTCGCTATTTTTCTTCTCAAAAGGGGCGAGGTGTTCGTTATCGACTGTCTTTATCAAATGGGGGTGAATTTTATCTCATTGATGAAAGCTATAATGCAAATCCTACTTCTATGCGTGCTGCGCTTGAGCTTCTTGCTACAGGACCAGTCGGGGAAGAGGGGCGGCGAATTGCTATTTTAGGAGATATGCTAGAGTTAGGGGAGTATAGTGAAAAGCTTCATCGTGATTTAATAAAGCCAATACGTCTTTCCGGTGCTAATCCGGTTTTTCTATTTGGTGAGGCGATGAAATCTTTAGTCAGTGATTTGTCTGCTGGTGTTAAGGTTCATTATGCTGAAAATATTGAGAAAATTTTATCTCTCCTTTTAGCAGAAATTTCTTCTGGGGATCTGCTTATGGTTAAATCATCCAATAGCCTTTGTTCATCAAATATTGTGACTGCATTGCTTGACCGCTATAAAGCGGTTTCTTCATAGTTTTAAGAGGTTTTTTGTACCATGATGCTGTTTTTTTCTTCGTTTAGTGATTGGCTTCCAGGTGTGAATGTATTTCGTTATATTACTTTTCGCACGATAGCGGCTATGCTTAATTCGGGGCTCATCGTCTTTTTGTTTGGACCTAGCATCATTGCTTCTCTTAAATTGCGGCAGGGTAAGGGGCAACCGATTCGTGCGGATGGTCCTCAAACACATTTTAAAAAGGCTGGAACACCTACAATGGGTGGATTGATGATTTTAACCGGTATTGTGGTATCGGCATTTTTGTGGTGTAATTTATCGAATATTTATTTTTGGGTATCGCTATTGGTTATGCTTTCTTTTGGGGCAATTGGATTTTATGACGATTATCTTAAGGTCACAAAACAAACAGACAAAGGATTTTCTGGGAAAGCACGGTTAAGTTTGGAGTTTTGTGTTGCCGCAATTGCTGCTTTTGTCATCCTACAAATTGGCTCATCTGGATTCGCTTTGCCTTTTTTGAAAGATTATCTTATCAATTTGGGCTGGTTTTTTATTCCTTTTTCTGCTTTTGTTATTGTCGCGACGGGTAATGCGGTTAATTTGACGGATGGACTTGATGGCCTTGCTATTGTTCCTGTGATGGTTGCAGCCTTATCTTTTGCTCTGATTGCTTATCTTTCTGGTAATATGAATTTTGCTGATTATCTCCAAATCCATTATGTATCGGGAGCAGGTGAATTGGCTGTTTTATTGGGAGCTGTTGTTGGGGCAGGGCTTGGTTTTTTATGGTTTAATGCACCACCTGCAGCTATTTTTATGGGAGATACTGGTTCGTTGGCTCTTGGAGGATTATTAGGGACTGTTGCAGTCGCTACGAAGCACGAAATTGTTTTGGCTCTTATTGGTGGGCTTTTTGTTGTGGAAGCTTTTTCGGTCGTTATTCAGGTTGGTTATTTCAAATTAACAAGAAAACGAGTGTTTCTTATGGCACCGATACATCATCATTTTGAGAAAAAAGGCTGGACTGAAAGCCAAGTCGTGATACGCTTTTGGATTATTTCAATTGTTCTCGCTCTCATAGGTCTTTCAACACTTAAATTGCGGTGAGAATGTGATTTCTGTTACGTGTTATAAAGGTCAAAAAGTTGCTCTGTTTGGGTTGGGACAGTCTGGACTAGCAACGGCACAAGCATTGATGCGTGGCGGTGCAGAAGTGGTGGCGTGGGATGATAGTCCTTCAAGCGTGCAGATGGCTTTTCGGCACAATATTCCAACGCGAGATCTCCGTTATGAAGATTGGTCAGAATTTGTTGCATTGATTGTAGCTCCTGGAGTTCCTTTAAATTATCCTCAACCCCATTGGGTTGTTGAAAAAGCACGAAAAAAAAATATAGAAATTATCGGTGATATTGAATTATTTGTTCGTGCGCGCCAGCATTTTTTACAGCATTATGGTTTTTGTGACCAAGATGTTCCTTTCATTGCGATTACGGGGACGAATGGAAAGTCAACCACAACGGCTTTACTTGCGCATTTGTTGGAAAAAATGGGTTATGATGTGCAGGTGGGGGGGAATATCGGAAAGGCAATATTGACGCTTAAGCCATTTGTTAAAAAACGTATCTATGTGATTGAATGTTCATCATTTCAAATTGATCTTACTCCCTCTCTTCAGCCGACCATTGGACTTTTATTGAATTTAACACCTGATCATATTGATCGACATGGGAGTTTTGCCTGTTATGTGCAAACCAAAAGGCATCTGATTGCTCAGGCTTCTCAGGCTTTCATTTCAGTTGATGATGCAGCTTGTCGGGTTTTATATCAACAGTTACTTCATGATGGGAAGCAAATTGAGGCAGTTTCCAAGGATCATTTTGTTGAAAATGGTTTTTATGCAGATGGGACCAAGCTCTTTTCTGTTCGTCAAGGACAGCGCCATATGCTTGCAGATCTTGCTCCTATGGCGGTGTTACGTGGGAGTCATAATGCGCAAAATGCCCTTATGGCATTAGCAACATTGCAGGCTTTAAAAATAACTGATCCTTCTGTGAACAAGCATTTAGCAAGTTATAAAGGGTTGGATCATCGTATGCAGCAGGTGCGTAAAATGGGGGCGGTTTTGTTTATCAATGACAGCAAGGCTACTAATGCAGATGCAACAGCTCCTGCGCTTTCCACCTTTAATGATATTTTTTGGATTGTTGGGGGACAGGCAAAAAAGGGAGGGATAGAGTCTCTTAGAGAATTTTTTCCTAAAATTCGTAAAGCCTATTTGATTGGGAGCGCGGCAGAAGAATTTGCTCGCACTATTGGATCTGCTTTTCCCTTTTCTATGAGTTTAACTTTGAAAAATGCGGTGCGTGAAGCAGCTGTTGACGCAATGGGTTGTAAGGAAAAAGAGGTGACGGTTCTTTTGTCACCTGCTTGTGCAAGTTATGACCAATTTAAAAATTATGAAATGCGAGGCGAAGCATTTGTCTCTTTTGTGATGCAGTTACAATAAAAAAGCATCAGTTATAAAAAAATATTTTTGCGTTAAGACTCCAGAATCTTTTTTTGTGTAATTTAGTTTTTAAAGTGTTTGTTAAACAGGCTGGGGAACCATATCACTTTGAGATAATTTATAAAATGGATAAGGTGGATATCATGGTGACGCGTGCAGATAGAGATCCAATTGCTAATTGGTGGTGGACGATTGATCGCTCTATCTTTGCAGCTTGTTTAATTTTAATGGGAATTGGCATTATGCTGTCTTTTGCTGCCAGCCCTATTATTGCAAAAAAAATCGGAATTGCTGATAGTTTTTATTTTGTTCGGTGGCATATCATTTTTAGCATTTCAGCATTTTTTACGATGGTTACCATTTCCTTTTTTTCGCTTTCTAATATTCGTCGTTTATGTGCTCTTTTGCTCATTGTAACGCTTGCTCTTATGGTTGCAACCTTATTTTGGGGTCCAGAATTAAAGGGAGCACGGAGGTGGATTCTACTATTTGGTTTTTCTGTACAGGCTTCAGAGTTTATGAAGCCAGCTTTTGTGGTTATGTCCGCTTGGCTTTTTTCAGAACAGATACGCAGGAGGGGAATTCTGGGTTATACGTTAGCGATTCTACTTTATGCCATTTGTTGTGTGCTTCTGGTTTTGCAGCCTGATATTGGACAAACAGTTTTAATAAGTGCAACATGGGGGGGGCTATTTTTTATTGCTGGTGTACCTCTTACCATTATTTTTCTCTTTCTCATTTTAGGCGTTGTAGGAATTATTTTAGCTTATCTTTTTCTGCATCATGTGCGCGAGCGTATTAATGGTTTTTTGACAGGTGAAGGGGATACGTTTCAAGTGGATGTAGGACGTGAGGCTATTTTGAATGGTGGTTGGTTTGGGCAAGGCCCTGGGGAGGGAACAGTAAAACGTATCATTCCTGATAGCCATACAGATTTTGTATTTTCCGTTGCTGCTGAAGAATATGGTATTATTCTTTGTTTATTAATTATGATGCTTTTTGGCTTTATCGTTATGCGTTCATTGTATATAGCCATGAATACACGTGATTCCTTTATACGTCTTGGTATTACTGGCATAGCAATGATGATTGGCTTTCAATCAGCGATTAATATGGCCGTTAATCTTCACTTAATTCCTCCAAAAGGCATGACATTGCCTTTTATTTCTTATGGTGGTTCTTCGATGATGGCGATTGCGTTTTCAATGGGCATTTTGCTCAGTTTAACACGTCGTTGGCCAGAAGCGCGCCTTTCAGCTTTTTCTTCATCTTCTGTCTTGGATACCCCTTATGAATGATAAAAAAGTTATTGTTTTGGTGGCTGGTGGTACAGGTGGACATCTTTTTCCTGCTGAAGCCCTTTCTGTTGAATTAAGGCAGCGTGGATATGATGTTCATTTAATAACAGATGAAAGAGCACGACCTTTTGTTCGGTGCTTTGATGAAGGGCATATTCATATCGTTTCATCGGCAACATTTACACGACGCCATCCTTTTGCTCTGATAAAGACGTTTTGGTCTTTGCTAAGGGGGATGGGGCAATCGTTGGCGTTGTTTTATAAATTACGTCCTGTTCTTGTTGGAGGATTTGGGGGGTATCCGAGCTTTCCTCCTCTTTTTATTGCGTCCTTAACGAGGCGTGTAACATTTATTCATGAACAAAATGCTGTTATGGGGCGTGCCAATCGGGTGTTGGCAATTTTTGTGCGTGCAATCGCTGGTGGTTTGTTGTCACCAAAAGGCGCTTATGCTCATAAAATACTTTTGACGGGGAATCCTGTCCGTGAGGCTGTGTTGAAGGCGGCCAAAATTCCTTATCATTCTTCAGAGGGAGAAAAGCCATTTAATTTTTTGATTTTTGGAGGTAGCCAAGGGGCTTCTGCTTTTTCACATATTGTTCCAGAAGCTATTGCTTTATTTGATGATAAGAACCGTAAACGTTTACGAATTGTACAGCAAGTCCGCGGTGAAGCAGGAAGGTTGATCAAAATCTATCGTGATATGGGCGTACAAGCAGAAGTTGCTCCTTTCTTTGATGATATGGCTGAACGTATGGCACATGCTCATTTTATTTTGTCGCGCGCTGGGGCTTCGTCCGTTTGTGAGATAGCGGTGATTGGTAGACCTGCTTTGCTTGTTCCCTATCCCCATGCTCTAGATCATGATCAGGCTGCCAATGCAGCTCTGCTTGCTCGTGTAGGTGGTGCGCAAATTGTATCAGAAAAAGATTTAAATGCACAAAAGCTTTTTTCTCTTTTAATGCACGCTTGTTGTGCGCCCCATTTATTGGAAAAACAAGCGCTTGCTGCAAAAAAAGTTGGACAACCTCATGCAACCCGTTGCCTTGCTGATATGGCTGAGTCCTTAATTGCAGGGCGATTGTTGTCAGATATAAAAGAGGAGCTTTTTAATGAAAATGCCACTTGATATAGGCGTTATCCATTTTATCGGAATCGGGGGGATCGGTATGAGTGGAATTGCGGAGGTTTTTTATAATCTTGGCTATAAAGTTCAAGGGTCAGATCAAGTTGAAAGTGCAAATGTTGAACGTTTGCGGAAAAAAGGAATTAACGTTCATATAGGTCATTGTGCTGAAAACTTAGGGAATGCAGAGGTTGTTGTTTTTTCTACTGCCGTTAAAAAAACAAATCCTGAGTATATTGCTGCAAAGGAAAGACATTTGCCGCTTGTCAGACGTGCAGAAATGCTGGCGGAGCTGATGCGGTTTCGGCGTGCAATTGCGGTGGGTGGTACACATGGTAAAACAACAACCACATCAATGGTCGCAGCTCTTCTTGATGCTGGTCATTTTGATCCAGTGGTGATTAATGGCGGTATTATTAATGCTTATGGTACGAATTCTCGTACAGGAGATGGCGATTGGATGATTGTTGAAGCTGATGAAAGTGATGGTACATTTTTAAAGCTGCCTGCTGATATTGCTGTTATTACTAATATTGACGCTGAGCATTTGGATCATTATGGAAGTTTTGATGCTGTGCGTGAGGCTTTTCGGCAATTCGTAGAAAATGTTCCTTTTTATGGTTTTGCTGTTTTGTGTCTTGATCATCCAGAGGTTCAGTCATTGGCGGGCCGTATTGATGATCGTTGGGTGATCACTTATGGTGCAAATCCACAAGCGGATGTTCGTTTTCTTAATCTTTCGATGGATGGTCAAAAAACGCATTTTGATGTTCTTGTTCGCTCACGCAAAACAGGAAGAAAGATTGAGTTGAAAAATTTGCTTTTGCCCATGGTAGGGCAGCATAATGTTGCTAATGCAACGGCGGCGATTGCTATTGCGCATGAACTAGGCATTTCAAATGAAGCTATAAAAAGGGGCTTAGCAGAATTTGGCGGAGTAAAACGGCGTTTTACGCGAACAGGAAATTGGCGTGGCATTGAAATATTTGATGATTATGGACATCATCCTGTTGAAATAAAGGCTGTTTTGCGTGCAGCACGTGAGAGTGCAAAAGGGCGTGTTATTGCGATTGCACAACCCCATCGGTATTCACGTTTGTATCATTTATTTGATGATTTTTCTGCTTGTTTTAATGATGCAGATACAGTGTTGATTACGCCCGTTTATGCGGCTGGTGAAGAGCCTATTGTAGGATTTGGTTCTCAAGAATTGGTAGAGCATATTAAAATGGCGGGTCATCGTGATGTGCGCTTGATACATAGTCTGGAAGATGTCGTGTCTCTTGTCTCAAAATTTGCTCAGGCAGAGGATTATGTTGTTTTTCTTGGTGCTGGCAATATCACACAATGGGCTTGTGCGTTGCCTCATCAATTAGCGGTATTGGATGGTCATGGTAAATTTTCAGCACATTGATGGTGAGGCGCTATTGGCGCAATTGCAACCACTGTTGGGTGGCGTGAGAGGAAAGCTTACACCTAATGTTGAGATGCGTAAGGTAACGTGGTTTCGCACGGGCGGGTTGGCAGAGCTTTTTTATCAGCCTGTTGATGAAGAAGATTTGGCTCTCTTTCTTCAAAATTTGCCTGAATTTGTTCCTGTGACAATTGTCGGTATTGGTTCTAATCTTCTGGTGCGTGATGGGGGGGTTCCTGGTGTTGTGATTCGTCTTTCGCCAAAAAAATTTGGGCAAGTGAAGCAAGTTTCTCCAAAAGGCTTTTTAGTTGGTGCTGGTACGGCGGATAAACATTTAGCTGCTGCCGCTTTAGAAGCTGAGATTGCAGGTTTTCATTTTTATCATGGTATTCCTGGAGGTCTTGGAGGAGCTCTCAAAATGAACGCGGGTGCGAATGGTGTTGAAACTGCAGCGCGTGTTGTCGAGGTCTATGCGCTGGATCGTAAAGGGCAACGTCATATCTTGAGTGTGAAAGATATGCATTATTCCTATCGTCATTGTGATATTCCTAAAGATTTTATTTTTACGGCTGCTTTATTAGAAGGAAGACTCGGCAATAAAGATGATATTCGTGCTGCTATGGATGAAGTTGCCCTCCACAGAGAAACAGTGCAACCTATTCGCGAAAAAACAGGGGGGTCAACTTTCAAAAATCCTGAGAATACATCCGCGTGGCGCGTGATTGATGAAGCAGGGTGTCGTGGTTTACAGATTGGTGGCGCTCAAATGAGTGAAATGCACTGTAATTTTATGATTAATACAGGGCAAGCAACAGGATATGATCTTGAAGCATTGGGAGAAACAGTGCGTGCGCGTGTTTTTGCAAATTCAGCCCACCTTTTACAATGGGAAATAGAGCGTATTGGTCAATTTGAGCGTGGTCGAAGTGTTTCTCCTTTTGATCCATTTCATTGATTTATTGTTCACTAAAAAAGTGAAAATAAAAAATTGAGTCATTTCAAAGAGATAATAAAAAAATTCTATTAAGAATCAATAAATTAACAAAGAATCTCTTGCATCAGGCTTTTGAGTCTGATTCATTATGCAAAATGCTAGGTTATTGATTCGCAAGGATAAACTTTGTTTTTCCTGTATGTGGTGCTGATGTATTCTATATAGACTACATATAGTATGCGAAAGAGGGTGATTTATTATGAAAGATAAACATATAGCTGTGTTAATGGGAGGTTTTTCTTCTGAACGGTCTATAAGTTTATCTTCGGGGGCGGCGTGTGCTGATGTTCTAGAGGTGCAGGGGTATCGCGTGAGCCGCGTGGATGTTGACGCTCATATTGCTTCTGTTCTTGAACAGTTGCAGCCCGATATTGCCTTCAATGCATTGCATGGTCCATTTGGTGAAGATGGCCGGATCCAGGGGATTCTTGAATATTTAAAAATTCCTTATACCCATTCTGGTGTGATGGCATCCGCTTTGGCAATGGATAAGGGACGTGCAAAAATTATCGTTGAAAATTTTGGGGTTTGTGTTGCTCCTTCTCGTATCATGAGCCGCTTTGCTTTGGGACAAACGCATCCCATGGAGCCTCCTTATGTAATTAAACCTGTGTGTGAAGGATCAAGTTTTGGTGTTGTCATTGTCCAGGAAAATGAAGCAGCACCGCCGCATAGTATTGGGGGAGCTGAGTGGGGGTATGCTGATGAGGTGATGATTGAAAAATATATTCCTGGTCGTGAATTGACTTGTGCTGTTTTGGGGAATGAAGTGCTGGATGTGTGTGAAATTCTTCCCGATAAACACTTTCCATTCTACGATTATGACTCGAAATATAAAACGGGTGGTTCTCTTCACATTTGTCCTGCACAACTTTCACTAAATATTTACCAAAGTGTGCAAAGAATGTCTTTAGCAGCCCATCAGGCGATAGGGTGTCGAGGTGTTAGCCGTTCTGATTTTCGTTTTGATGAGAAAACGGGAGAATTGGTTTGGCTTGAAATTAATACGCAACCCGGTATGACATCGACGTCTCTTCTTCCTGATATTGCAAAAGCGAGCGGCCGTACTTACGGCGATATTGTTCAATGGATGGTGGAGGACGCATCATGTATGCGTTGAATGTTAATAAAACAAATGTTCCGATGGAGGTGCTTTCAGTGCCGGCTTTGCCACGTCTTTATCGTCGTTTTCTCCGGTTTATGTTTGAGTTTGTTTTTGTCAATATTCATATTCCACGCCATTTCGGCTCTTTTGCTGTTGTATGGTTTTTCTTTGTTACGGCTTTTTATGGACTTTCATCAAGTGGTCAGATGGCTGTGATCGTAAATACGATCATATTGGATAGTAGTTTTGTGATCACGCATGTCGATATAAGCGGTAATAAGCGCTTGGCAAAGCAGGATATTTTTAAAATTTTAAAACTTGATGTTGCGCCTTCTATATTCACTTTTGATGTTGAAAGAGCACGTTCTCTTTTGGAAAAACAGGCTTGGGTGCAATCGGCTAATGTTCAGAAAATTTATCCCAATAGAATGCGCATTTCCATTGTGGAGCGTGAACCCTATGCCATTTGGCAACATGATGGCATAATGGATATTGTTGATAATACAGGTCGTGTCATTGTGCCTTTTAAAGGGGAAATTGTTCGGGATTTACCTCTTGTGGTTGGGCAGGGTGCACAAAATGCTGCTAAAGTGTTTATTCAAGCGCTGTCAGTCTATCCGGAAGTATATGATCGTATTCGTGCTTTTGTGCGGGTAGGTGATCGACGTTGGGATCTTGTTTTGAATAATGGAATGCGCGTTATGTTGCCTGAAAATGGTGCTCTTGAAAGGCTTTCTTCTCTTTTTTCGTCCGGTACAATGCAAGATCTTTTATCTCGCGATATTCTCAGTGTTGATTTACGTCTTGCTGATCGAATTACTGTTTCTTTATCAGATGAAACGTTGGAGCGTTATCATACTACTGTAGCAGAAGAAGAACGTATTTTAAAAGCGCGAAAGGCAGGAAGCCTATGATGCTGCTCAGATCACATCATTTGAAGGGGCGTAAAACACGTTTTTTAACGGTACTTGATGTCGGTTCAAGTAAGATTGTTTGTCTTATTGCTTGTTTGCGTCCTTTGAAGCATGCGCACTATTTACATGGTCGTACACATTCTACGGAAATTCTAGGCTTTGGAGTGCAGCGTTCACGTGGTATTAAATCTGGTGTTGTCATGGATATGTTTGCAGCAGAACAATCCATAAGATTGGCTGTTGATGCGGCAGAAAAAATGGCGGGTTTGGTGGTGGATTCAGTGATTGTGAATTTTTCCTCAAGTCGATTACAAAGTGCTTTGATTAATGGAAAGGTCCATTTGAATGGTCGTGAAGTCACCAAGCGTGATATGCGTATGGCCTTTTCAGATGTTTCGCGTAAAGCCTTTGATGCTGAACGTCATGTTATGCACTCAGTTCCAGTTTCTTATGTATTGGATGGAGATAAAGGAATTTTTGATCCTATTGGCATGGCAGGGGAAACATTTGGTGTCGACGTGCATGTGGTAACAGCAGAAACAGCCTCTTTGCGTAATTTAGAAACTTGTATTAATCGTGCACATTTGAGTGTTGAAGCAATGGTTGCTACTCCCTTTGCAAGTGGTCTTGCTGTCTTGATGAATGATGAGGCGCGTTTAGGGGCTGCATGTATTGATTTTGGTGGTGGAACAACAACATTTTCAGTGTTTTTTGAGGGGAAATTTATTCATGCGGATGCTCTTGCTGTTGGGGGGCATCATGTGACTCTTGATGTTGCGCGCGGATTTTCTATGTCTTTAACAGAGGCGGAACGTTTAAAAGTTGTTTATGGTTCAGCACTTTTAACAAGTGCTGATGAGCGGCAAATGATTAATGTAGCAGAAATTGGGAGTGAACAGCGTGAAACTCAATATCCTCGCGCGGTTCTTGGGCGTATCATTCGTGCGCGTGTTGAAGAAATTTTAGAAATGGTCCGTGATTGTTTAAATCGTTCTGGTTTTGGTCATATCATTGGTAAACGTGTTATTTTGACTGGGGGAGCAAGCCAGTTAACAGGATTGCCAGAAATGGCACGTACTATATTAGGAAGAAATGTTCGTATCGGGCGGCCTTTAGGTATTTCGAGGCTTCCTTCTCTTGCAAAAGGGGCGGCGTTTACATCTGCTGTTGGGTTGTTAATTTATCCGCAATTGGTGGGGTTTGAAGAAAAAACAATGCAGGCGGCAGGAAATCATTTATCGATGGGCACGCGTGGATATTTTCAGCGTGTTGGTCAGTGGTTGCGTGAGAGTTTTTAGTTAAGTGTCTAGTTGGATAAATTTCATCGCTTTGGCTTGCGGTGTCTTATGAGAAGGAAAAGAAAATGACGATTAATCTGCATCGGCCAGATATCGCGGAATTGAAGCCACGCATTACCGTTTTTGGTGTTGGAGGTGGTGGCGGGAATGCCGTGAATAATATGATAAATGCTGGTCTTCAGGGAGTTGACTTTGTTGTTGCAAATACGGATGCACAGGCTTTGGCTATGTCAAAGGCTGAACGTGTTATCCAACTTGGGGCAGCTGTGACAGAAGGTTTGGGTGCTGGGGCTTTGCCGGAAGTTGGACAAGCGGCGGCGGAGGAATGTATTGATGAAATTATTGATCATCTTGCAGACTCTCATATGGTTTTCATTACTGCTGGTATGGGGGGAGGAACTGGAACAGGAGCTGCTCCCGTTGTTGCTCGCGCAGCGCGTGAAAAAGGTATTTTGACTGTTGGTGTTGTGACAAAGCCGTTTCAGTTTGAAGGCGCACGTCGTATGAAAACGGCAGAGGCTGGTATTGAAGAATTACAAAAGTCTGTCGATACATTGATTGTTATTCCCAATCAAAATCTTTTCCGTATTGCAAATGATAAGACAACGTTTGCTGATGCTTTTGCTATGGCTGACCAAGTGCTTTATTCTGGTGTTGCTTCCATTACGGATTTGATGATTAAAGAGGGTTTGATTAACCTTGATTTTGCTGATGTTCGTTCTGTTATGCACGAAATGGGTCGAGCCATGATGGGAACGGGTGAGGCATCTGGTGATGGGCGTGCTTTGGCTGCGGCTGAAGCTGCTATTGCAAACCCATTGTTGGATGATACCTCTATGCGTGGGGCGCGTGGTTTATTGATTTCTATTACGGGTGGTCGTGATATGACTCTCTTTGAAGTTGATGAAGCTGCTAATCGTATTCGTGAAGAAGTAGATGCTGATGCGAATGTGATCTTTGGCGCTATTGATGATGAGTCATTGGAAGGTGTTATTCGTGTTTCTGTGGTTGCCACCGGTATTGATCGTGAAGTTAGTGATGTGGTTCAGTCCTCTCATCCTCAGATTCAAAGGACTGCTTCTTCAATACGCAAGAGCGATCCTGGAACGTCACACAGTTCTTTTCATGTTCAATCTTCGCCTCTGCGTTCTGAGTCAATGGTAGAAGTAATCGAATCACTTGAAATAGAGAAGGGTAAATCAACCGGAGAACAGTTCCGTCCCAAAAGTCAAATTTTTGCACATCCTGCAGACTCAATGACGACACGAAGTGCGACGAATGCTGTTGCGTATGGTTCAAATGCTGTTCAGGAACAGAGATCAAATGTGCCTCGTATGCAAGTAAGCCGTGGTTCTCAACAGGCGATGACGGCTCCTGTGAGTATGGAGGCAACAGCGCATGTTCTTGATGAGATGACAGGGCTTGTGAAGCAAAAAGAAAAGCCAGTGCAACCAAAACAAATGCAAGCGCGCGCTCCAATGCGTATGCCTGAGTTAAAGGATTTTCCACCTGTTGCTCATGGACAAAGTCAAAGAACATTTGTGACTGATCAAGGTCCTCGTAATCTTTGGCAGCGTTTGAAACAGAGCTTGACACATCGTGAAGAAGCTGAGCCAGAAGCGAGGTTGGAGCCTGCTGTTAGATCGTCTCAGCAGAAAGAGTCTCATGTTTACAATAAAAATTCTCAGGCGCTTTCTCAAGATGCTTCTGTTTATGTTCCACGTCGTTCTGGTGAGCTGCATCCTCAGGTACCACAAGATCAGCGTACTTTTATAAGTGAAGAAGATCAGTTGGAAATACCAGCATTTTTACGTCGTCAGGCAAATTAATTGATGAAAAATGAGGTAAAGTAAGAAATTTTATTATTTCTTTAATGATCAGACAAAAATTATACAGTAAAATATATTACTGTTTTTTGGATAAAATACTTTGTTAAAAAAAACCGCTTATAATAAGCGGTTTTTTTTTATTATTTACTATGAATATTTTTTATAGTTTTATAAATTTTGTTAAAAGATGTACAAGCAATTTAATAAAATGATATGATGAATTTAGTACCAAAATATCAGTCTACTCTTAAAAAAGCAGTAACATTTAAGGGCATTGGCGTTCACAGTGGCTGTTTGTCAGTGGTAAAGATTTGTCCAGCGGATGTTGGGTGTGGTATTGTTTTTAAGCGTTGTGGATTAGACGGAACAGAGAAAATATTTCAAGCCCATGCATCGCAAACAGGAGAAACTGAATTATCAACAGTACTTGGAGATGAAGATGTAAGGGTTGAAACAATTGAACATTTGATGGCGGCAATTGCTGCTTATAATTTGGATAATCTTGTTATTGAAGTGTCACATAATGAGATTCCTATTTTGGATGGTTCAGCGTGGCTATATTGCCAAGCTTTTGAAGATGTTGGTATTGTACAGCAAAATGCGTTGCGTTCTTATTTCATTATAAAAAAGCCGGTGCGGGTTGAAGGAGCTCATGGTGTTGCAGAGCTTTTGCCATTCGATGGACGTCGTTTTGATATAACGATCTCTTTTCCTTCTTCTGCTATTGGTAAGCAACATTTCAGTTTTGATCTTACCACACGAGGGTTTAGGGATGATTTGTCACGTGCGCGCACTTTTGGTTTTATCAAAGACGTGGAGGAATTAAGGCTTTCTGGAAAGGCGAGAGGTGCTTCTTTGGAAAATTCTCTTGTTATCGACCTTAATGATAAAATTTTAAATCCCGATGGTCCTTATTGGGAGAATGAATGTGTTCGGCACAAGATGCTTGATGCGATTGGTGATACTGCTTTGCTTGGGGCACCTTTTATTGGATTATTTCGTTCTTATTGTAGTGGGCATAGAATTAATGCGCAATTGGTGAAGGCTGTTTTGGCAGACGAATCATATTATGAAAAAAGCTTTTTAGAGAAAGAGTAAAAAAATTGACAAGATTTTTTTATCGTTTATTTGATTTTTAAGGGGATGATTGACCTAAACTGCTAAATTGGTTATGTGGATTTTAAAGTGATATGGTATAAAACCTTTGATAAATTGTTATTGCTACAAGGTGATATTCTGTGGAGGCCGGAAAAACTATGAAAAAATCTCATGTGTGCATTGGAAATATGACATATAGAAAATCTAACATTGTACGCAAGATATTGGGGGTGGTGCTTTTGGGAAGCACCTGTATGTTAGCGGGATGCCTCTTTAAAGAGAAAAATACCCTTGATCCATCTGCTTATGTTTTGAAAATAGAGCCACCAGATGTTTTATATAATCAGGCGCTTGCTAGCCTTGAAAGTGGGCGGCTTGGGGACGCATCGAAGAAGTTTTTGAAGATTGAAAAACAGTACGCTTATACAGACTGGGGACGTAAATCTTTGGTCATGGGTGCTTTTACTAATTATCGACTCGGAAAGTATGATGATTCAATTAGTATGGCTCAACGCTATATTACTCTTTATCCAGGGTCGACTGACTCGGCTTATGCATACTATATTATTGGTCTTTCTTCTTTCCGTCGGATTCCTGATGTTACGCGTGATCAACGTGACACGAAACGTGCTATTGCTGCTATGCAGCTTCTTATAGAGCGTTATCCTAATTCTGAGTATGTCAAGGATGCTAAGGATAAAATCCGTTTTGGTCGCGAACAACTGGCTGGTAAAGAAATGCAGATTGGCCGTTATTATGAAGAGGGACGGCGCTATCTTGCGGCAAGTAGACGGTTTCGTACCGTGGTTGAGGAGTATTCTGATACAAATCAAATTGAAGAAGCACTTTTCCGCTTGACTGAAGTTAATCTTGCTCTCGGCTTAACGGCGGAAGCACAGACGGCAGCAGCTATTTTAGGACGTAATTATCCCAAAAGTGAGTGGTATAAATTTTCTTATAATCTCTTGCAGAAGAATAAAATATCGCCACGTGAGCATAAATCTTCTTGGATCTCAAATGCTTTAGGTGGTGACAAGAAGAGGATACGTTGATTCTCTATGTTGGTACAGCTTTCGATTCATAATATTGTTTTGATCGAAACGCTCGATATTAATTTTACAGCGGGGTTGACGGTTTTAACTGGAGAAACGGGTGCGGGGAAGTCTATTCTCCTTGATGCTTTATCACTTGCTCTAGGGGGGCGGGGTGATGCTTCGCTTGTGCGTCATGGGGCTGACCGCGGGCAGGTCACAGCTGTTTTTGATGTGTCTGTTTCACATCCTGCACGTCAACTTATTCGTGAGAATGGTCTTGATGATGAGGGTGATATTATTTTACGACGTGTGCAATCAAGTGATGGACGTAGCCGTGTTTTTATCAATGATCAGGTGTCTAGTGTTGCATTGATGCGGAGTGTTGGCCGTTTGCTGGTTGAAATCCATGGACAACATGATGATCGTGCGCTTGTTGATGTTGCTACACATCGCCAATTATTAGATGCCTTTGGTGGTCTTGAAGATGAAGTGGAAAATTTGCGTCAGTGTTATCACTCATGGCGTGAATTTGAGGAGCGTTTGCAACGGCAGCGTCTTAAAGTAGAGAGTGCTGTACGGGAGGTTGATTATCTTCGTACGTGTGTAGAAGAGCTTGAAAAGCTTGATTTTAAAGTTGGTGAAGAGGAAGCTCTTTCTCTTCGTCGTGCTGATATGCTTAAATTAGAAAAAATAGCAACAGATATTAAAGAAGCAGATGATCTTTTAACGGGTCAAAAATCACCAATCCCAGTGCTTTCTAATTTGGTGAGGCGTTTGGAGCGGAAAATTCCTGAGGCGCAAGAACTTATTGCACCTGTGGTGAAATCTATTGATGAGGCATTGCATGCACTTGCAACAGCACAAGAAGGTATTGAGACGGCAATACGAGCATTAGATTTTGAACCTGATGAATTGGAACGGATAGAAGAACGTCTTTTTGCTCTTCGGGGTTTTGCTCGTAAATATCAAGTTTCTGCGGATGAATTGGTTCAGTTACGCGATAAAATGGACGCAGAACTCGCTGATTTTGAAGAGGCTCAGACTATATTGACACGTTTTGAAGATGAGGCAGAGCAGGCAAAGAAAAATTATGATACATTGGCGCAAGCCTTAACAATAAAGCGTCGGGAGACAGCAAAGCATTTATCTGAAAGTGTTATGGCTGAGTTGCCGGCATTGAAGTTAGAGAGGGCTGAATTTATTGTTGAAATGCAAAGTGATGTGGAAAAGCGGAGTGCAGAGGGATGTGATCGTATTGAATATTGGGTGCGGACAAATCCTGGAACACGTGCTGGGCCGATGCTTAGTGTGGCTTCTGGCGGTGAATTATCTCGTTTTTTGCTGGCATTAAAAGTTGTTTTATCTGATCGAGGATCAGCACCGACGCTGATTTTTGATGAAATTGATACAGGTGTTGGGGGGGCTGTTGCAGCGGCTATTGGGCAACGGTTGCAACGCTTATCAGAACATGTCCAAGTTTTCGCTATTACGCATGCTCCACAGGTTGCATCGAAAGCGCATGGTCATTTTCTTATTTCAAAAATTGAGAGTCATGATAAAGGACGCTTTGTTACTGCGATTCATAAAATGAAAGAACATGAGCGTGCAGAAGAAATTGCCCGTATGTTGGCTGGAGAACAGATTACTGAAGAAGCGCGTGCAGCGGCTCAAAAGCTTCTCGCATAAAGGTAATTAGTCAGCGATAAAAATACTAGAAAGCTTATATTTATTGAGATTCACTTGATGAGGAGGCGTGGGAGGCCCTTGTGGCAGCGCTTGTAATTTGGAATAGATTTTATGAACAAAGATGCATATAAAAATCTCACAGCTGTTGAAGCAGAACGTGAATTAGAGTGGTTGGCAAAAGAGATTGCACGTCATGATGTGCTTTATAATCGTGATGATCAGCCTGAAATTTCTGATGCAGAATATGATGCTTTACGTCGTCGTAATGCAGAAATTGAAGCTCTTTTTCCAGAGCTTATACGTATTGATTCTCCTTCACATAAAATTGGAGCACCAATTTCTGAAAAATTTGAAAAATCTGTTCATGTACAGCCTATGCTTTCACTTGATAATGCGTTTAGCTCTGAAGATGTTACTGAATTTGTTGAGCGTATTCGTCGTTTTTTACGGCTTCCAGAAACACAAGTGTTGGAAATAACAGCGGAGCCAAAAATTGATGGTTTATCTTTGTCTTTGCGCTACGAAAAGGGGCAGCTTGTGCGTGCGGCAACGCGTGGGGATGGAACTGTCGGTGAAAATGTGACGGCAAATGCCCGAACAATTGCTGATATTCCACAAGTTTTGCAAGGTGATTTTCCTGGTATCATTGAGGTGCGTGGTGAAGTTTATATGGGGCGGGAGGATTTCCAAGCACTGAATATCAGCCAACAAGAGAAGGGCAAGTTAACCTTTGCCAATCCTCGAAATGCGGCGGCTGGTTCTCTCCGTCAGCTTGATTCACGGATAACCGCTAGCAGAAAACTTCAATTTTTTGCTTATGCTTGTGGTGAGGTGAGTGAAATATTGGCAGAAAGTCAAATGGAGATGATGAAAAAGCTAAAAGAGTATGGCTTTGTTATCAATCCATTAACAAAAGTCTTTAAGACAGTAGAAGACATTATTTGCTATTATCACGATATCGAAGAATGCCGTCATTCTTTAAGCTATGATATTGATGGCATTGTTTATAAGGTCAATGATTTGATGCTCCAAAAGCGCTTGGGGTTTGTTTCTCGTTCGCCGCGTTGGGCTATCGCCCATAAATTTCCAGCAGAAAAAGCGATAGCGCTTTTGGAGAATATTGACATTCAAGTTGGGCGCACGGGAGCTTTGACACCTGTTGCACGTCTTACGCCTATTACTGTTGGTGGAGTGGTGGTGACCAATGCTAGTTTGCATAATGAGGATTATATTAAGGGAATTGGTCATAAAGGAGAGCCCATTCGTGAAGGGCGTGATATCCGTGTAGGCGATACCGTGATTGTACAACGCGCTGGTGATGTGATCCCTCAAATTGTTGATATTGTCGCTGCAAAGCGTCCAAAAAATGCTTCTACTTTTGTGTTTCCTCATCTGTGTCCCGTGTGTGGGAGTCATGCTGTTCGTGAAGTGGGAGAAGCCGTGCGTCGCTGTACAGGGGGGCTTATTTGTCCTGCACAAGCAATTGAACGTATTCGTCATTTTGTTTCACGCAATGCTTTTGATATTGAAGGCTTGGGTAAAAAACAGGTAGAGTTTTTTTTCTATGCTCAAGATGAGGCGCTTTGTATTCATACACCAGCCGATATTTTTACTTTACAACGGCGCCAAGAAAAGTCTTTGATACGTTTGGAAAATATGGAAGGTTTTGGTACTGTTTCAGTGCGGAAATTGTATGATGCCATTAATGCGCGCCGAGAAATTCCGTTGAGCCGTTTTTTGTTTGCATTGGGGATTCGTCATGTTGGCGAAGTGAATGCACGCCGCCTTGCACGCGCTTATAAAAATTATACAGCTTTTGAGACTGCGGCTATGGAAGCACTTATGCCATGTGATAAGGAAAATGAAGAAGGAAATGAGGCTTGGATAGAGCTTACCAATATCGAAGGAATTGGACCACAGGTAGGGAGCGCAATTGTTGATTTTTATCAAGAAGCGCATAACCGTGAGATTTTATCTGTTTTGCTTGAAGAAGTAATACCTCTTGATGAGGAGCCTATCATAGCAGATTCTTCACCAATAGCAGAGAAGATCATTGTTTTTACAGGAACTTTGGCGCATATGTCACGCGATGAAGCAAAAGCATTGGCAGAGCGATTAGGGGCTAAAACATCTGGTTCACTTTCTAAAAAAACAGATCTTCTTGTTGCAGGACCTGGAGCGGGCTCCAAGTTGGCTAAAGCTGAGGAATTAGGTGTTGAGGTTATCGATGAAGAGGCTTGGCTACAGCTGATTGAGAAACATAATGTTTAGAGGGATTTTTCCAGAAGATCGTATGCTGTTTGTATGATTATCTCTCTTACATTTTTGGGGGGATGAAATCAAAAAGGGGGATAATAGGGGCTGTTTTTTGCAAAAACAGAGCGCCATATATTTTGATATTTATTAAGTTATTAAAAATGATTAACGTTGAACTTAAATATTAAACTTAAACTATTATGATGAATAATATACAAGGTTATTATTAGTAAAAGATATAAATTATTACTGTGAAGAAAGGTAAAATTTTTGAACAAATATGTATAATTTAATCCAAAATGCCGTAATAAACCAATTATAATGACGTAATAGAAATATAACGCGGAAGATTACAAAATATAATAAAACATTCCGCTATAAATGAATAAGGGATATAACTGCGAGTTGTTTATTATGTTGAATTATAAAAGATTACTGGTATCTATGCTTATCAGGCATTATTAGATGGTACACTTGTCCAATTTCATTACAAAATTTCGGATATTCGCTAATGCGTCTAGCAGCATAATTTTTTTCTGACTTCCTTCATCTCTCTCAAATTTCTCAGCATAGGAAATTTCGTTTATTAGAGCTAGTATTTGGACTGAGAATATTTCAGAATTAAATACCATTCGTGCATATCTAAACATTAGATCTGTCGAGTTCATGACCAGATTTTTTGCCCAAATGAAATCGCTTTCTTTCCAATTATATTGAGAACGTAACTTATGTATGTAGGTAGGTAGGGATAATGCTGGAAATTTTTTATTATACTCTCTCTGTAATAAGTCCACAAGGCATGCATACCAAATAACTTTCGCATGGATAAGATTTATTTTCAGGAATTAGCACTATCATACCAGGGTTTAGAACATGATATACACCATAACTCTTATTATCCAGATATTTTTTCGCAATTTCTAGACGCTCTTCGTATATATTATCAGGATATTGTGTCTTTACGTACTCTTCGTATAATTTATCGTACTTATTTGGAGTAATGACTTGATTTTCAGAAAATACAGCAATAGGAACTCGCTTAAATTTAGTAATTTTCTTCAATACAGAAGACCCAATATAGTATCCAAAAATAATATTATGGAACAAAATAAAACTATACGCATTAGGATAATCACTTTATTTCTAAAATACTGGATAAGGATATAGCTTATTAAGATCTGTGCTTAAGATTTTGTTAACTAACAAGCCATAAGATACACGCTTTATTGTGTCTTTTTCAAAGTATTTGTGAAATTTTGTAGAGAGTTTGAATCTTCTTTACTTATGTGACTGTTTTTGTGTTATGTAGTTTTTCATATACTCTGTTATTGTTGTTAATTTTTTAGCTGAATGACATGTTCAGGTAAAAACATATACCTCCATATATGTTGTTTTCATACTGTGCAGTTGGAAACTATTTATATTGTAGATAACGTTTTTCAACAATAAGTAATAGTCTAGAAAATAATATTGTACTGTTAACTATGCAAATAAATGAAAAACTTTAACGCTGATGTTATCATCATGCTATTTCTTTTAAATTCTAAATACTTAACTTTTATTTCATAGCAGATTCTATTTTATTGTAGCAATATGTATTATAAGGAATTACAGCTGTTGAAAATAACTCAAGAATTTAAAAATATAAATTATCATTATGAAGCAAACAAAAAGGTAAAATTTATTCGAATAAATATGCAGAATTTTTGAATCCAAACAGCGTAATAAGCTGGTTATAATAGGTGTTTTAGAAATACGATGCGGAGGATTACAAAATATAACGAAAGTTTCCATATAAAAGAAATAGGGATATGAGAGTGTCTAGATGGAGATCGCCAAGATAAGTATTACCACGTATAGGTGTATCTCATCTTGCTTCACCGAGGTTAGCGTTTACCGTACCAGCAAAAAACTTGAAGTATCTTGTAGAAATATTTTTTGTATTTCCTGATGCAGATACATATTTTTCCCTTAAAAAGAGAAGATCCTGTGTTTTGTAGAAAGAGTAAAAGTTATACGTTGCTTCATTTAAAGGGGCATTGTTGCTTCTTTTGCCCATTTTTTATCTTCTTCGTTCAAGTAAGGTGCATTCATCTGATAAACGCGCGCATGGTAATCATTGAGCCATTGCCGTTCTTCTTGTGTCAAAAGCTCTGGAAGGATTAACCGTCGATCAATGGGGCAAAGTGTGAGTGTTTCGAACGAGAGCATTTCTATATCTCCACCATCAATTTTTTGTGCTGGCTTCACAATCATCAAATTTTCAAGACGGATACCAAAAGCGCCTTCGCGGTAATAGCCTGGCTCGTTTGAAAGAATCATACCGGAGATGAGTTCTTGGCACCCTTTGCGAGAAATATTTTGCGGTCCTTCATGGACAGAAAGATAAGATCCAACACCATGACCGGTGCCATGGGCATAATCAAAACCAGCTTTCCACAATGCAATGCGTGCAAGAGAATCAAGGTCTTGTCCTCGTGTGCCTTTTGGAAATCTGATAGTTGAAAGAGCAATCATGCCTTTGAGAACAAGCGTAAAACAGTGTTTTTCTTCTTCTCCAATATTCCCAATTGCTACGGTGCGTGTGACATCAGTCGTACCATCACGATATTGTCCACCTGAATCAACGAGGTAAAGTTCACCGGTTTTGAGTTGTTTATTTGTTTGCGTTGTTACACGATAATGAATAATGGCACCATTTTCTCCTGCTGCTGAAATTGTATCAAAAGAAAGATCTTTAAGTTTTTCTCCCATTTCTTTTGCTGTATTTATGCGAAATTCTTCTAATTTTTGAGCAGCGGAAATTTCACTTATTGACCCTGGTATTTGTTTATCTAACCAAGAAAAAAAACGGGTTAGGGCAACACCATCGCGTAGATGCGCTTTGCGTGCGCCATTGAGTTCTGTGTCATTTTTAATGGCACGTGGTAGAGCAGCAGGATCAGTAAGTGTGATAAAAGAGCTATTTTTTTCTTCAATAACAGTTCGTAATTTTTCGCATGTTAGCTGTGGATCTAAGGCAAACACTGTCCCTTTTTGAACATACTCTTTGATCTTGGGAATAAGCTGTTCTGGTTCATATAATTTTGCATAACGTTCTAGATATTGTTTCTGTTCTACACCAAGTTTTTTGCTGTCAATGAATAAAGCTGGTGTTTCGTTAAGTGGAATGAGAGCAAAACAAAGGGAAAAAGGCGTGTTGGAAACATCATTGCCCCGTATGTTGAATGTCCATGCAATGGAAGAGGGGTCTGTAAAAATAAAAGCATTTGCATGAGTTTGCTGTATATCTTTGTAAATCAAAGCGAGTTTTTCATTTGTATCGCACCCAGCATATTTGAGAGGGTGAATTGATAAGGCAGATTGTGGTAATTTTGGTTGATTATGCCAGAGCAGATCAATGGGATTATGTTGAACTTCTACAAGTTTTCCACCTGCTTTCATTTCTAATGCATTTCTCAATGCATCGGTGGCAGCAATCGTGTGGAGCCATGGATCAAAGCCAATAGAAAGTTTTTGACCATTTTTTTCAAGCCATTGTGAGGGAGGACAAGTTATGAGATCTTCATAATTAAAAATATCAGGATCAGTTTGTTGGCGAACTTGGAGCTTATATCGCCCATCTGTAAATATGATGGCTTTGTTTTTTAAAATCAGTGCAATCCCAGCTGAGCCAGTAAAGCCGGTTAGCCAGCTAAGACGTTGAGCATGAGGGGGGACATATTCTCCTTGATGCTCATCGCACCGCGGAACAAGAAAACCATCGAGTCCAAGGTGATTGAGTTCTTTACGAAGGCAAGAAATGCGTTCTGCTGCATAAGCAGGATTTGTTGTCGCCTCAAAAGATTGATACATAACGACGTCCTTTTATTTTATTTCAGGTGTATCGTAACCCATCCTTGCCGGTGGTATGTTTCGATATGCTTCAGTCCTTGTTTTATATAAATCTCCAAAACATGGGCATGTTGTTCTTCAAGAATTCCAGAGAGTATAAGTGACCCCTCTTTTTGAAGTGCCGTTACCACTTCTTGCGCAAGTTCAATAAGCGGATTAGCAAGGATATTGGCAACAATGAGATCAAAAGGGGCTCGTGATGCAATTGCATCATGGGCAAAACCTGTTGCTGTAATAGCTGTAACATATTCATTGACATCATTGAATTCGATATTGTGTTGTGCAACTTGAACAGCAATTGGGTCAATATCGGATGCAAGCACAGTAATTGGTTTGAGCATTGCTATGCCAATGGCTAGTACACCGCTCCCAGTACCAAGATCAAGGGCATTTTGGGGATTTTCGTGTTTCATGACTTTGGCGATCATTTCTAAACAACCGGCTGTTGTTCCATGATGTCCGGTGCCAAAAGCTTGATTAGCTTCAATTTCAATAGGGAGAACATTTGCTGGAATGGCGTTTCGGTTGTGACTTCCATGAAGGAAAAAAGGACCAGCTTGCACAGGTTTTAGTCCTTCTAGGCTTTTTTGTACCCAATCAATGTTGGGTAAAACTTCCATATTAATTTTATCAAAATCTATAGAAAGAATTTTGGCAAAACGTTTCAATGCGTTCTCTTGATTGTCTTGATCGACATATAGAGAAAGCTCATATACAGCATTTTGTTCATCTATCTCTGTAAGAGCAAGAGGATAACCTTCTTCGTCAAAGGCTGTTTCTATAAGGGTATAGAACCGTTCTGCTTCATTTTTAGAAGCAGTATAATAGAGGCGAATTTGTTGCGACATGCTGTTCTTTCTTTTGATCGGCTTTTTTAGTTTAAGATGAGTTTTTTTAACCGTTCAATGGCGATTTCATCTTTTAATTCGCTATCGCTTTCTTTCGTGTCATAACGGATAACGCCAGCTAATTTTCCACCTTTTTTGAGTAAAAAAACTGCTGCTGTATGGTTATATGTATAGTTTCCATCTGTTTCAGGAACTTTTTCAGCAACGATGTTGAAAGAATTGACCATTTTATGAACTTTATCAGGATCTCCACTAATGCCAACAATTTTATTGTTAAAATTACTGAGATAATCATGGAGTACTTTTGGTGTGTCACGTTCAGGATCAACAGTCACAAACCATATACCTAATTTATCAGCTTCAGGACCAAGGGCTGTAAGCCATCGATCAAGATTCATCAGTGTGGTAGGGCAGCTTTCAGGACACATAGTGAAGCCGAAAAAAATTATTGAAGGCTTGCTTCGAACATCAGCCTCAGTAATATTTTTTCCATTAGAATCAGTGAGAGTAAAGTTATCACCTAAAGGCTTATTTGTCAGCGTATCATAAATAAAAACACCTGCAAGAAATATGATTGTCAGCCCCAAGATGCGTATTACATTTTTCATAGTTTGACTCTCTTAGATAGATTGAGAAATTGTAACATCGGCAGGTTTGTTTTGCAATGTTTGTTTCATGGTTGATTTTATTGGCTTGATTGGTATGTCTTTCCATATCTATTGATGAAACATTGGTGAAAGATGTATGAATATTGAGAAAGATCTTCGATTTCATGAAAGTGAGCCTCGTATCCATACGACAGCGCGGCTGCATGGTTGTAAATTAGGGCGCTATGTGGAAATTAATGAGCGGGTGATTTTACGGGATGTAACCGTTGGAGATTTTTCTTATTTAGAGCGTAATAGTGAGGCTATTTATAGCGATATTGGGCGCTTTTGTTCTATTGCATCTCATGTACGGATGAATGCGTTGGAGCATCCTATGGAGCGCGTTTCAACGCATAAAATAACCTATCGTCCAAACGAATATTTTCGTTATATGGCATTAGATAGTGTTTTTCGTGAAAGGCGTTGTGCAAAACGTGTTATTATTGGGCATGATGTGTGGATTGGATATGGTGCGGTTATTATGCCTGGGGTGACAATTGGTCATGGCGCTATCATTGGCGCGAACGCTGTTATAACGAAAGATGTTTTGCCATATACGATTGTTGTTGGGGTGCCTGCTAAACGGTTGCGGATGCGTTTTCCCAATCATGTCATAGAATGCCTTTTAGATATGGCTTGGTGGGATTGGCCGCTTGATAAAATTCACAACGCATTGCCTGATATGCAAAATTTGCCCATTGAAGCTTTTGTTCGTAAATGGAAATGACATTCAGAATAAAATAAAGTGGTTTCTTGAAAAAACTGATCGTGGTTTACTTGTAATTAAGCTTTGTTTACAAAATTGTCTAGTACACGCTTTTCTCCGGCTTTTTCGAACATTATTGTCAATTTATGATCGTCTATTGTTGTAATACGACCATAACCAAATTTTATGTGAAAAATCCGATCATTGACAGAAAAATCTGATGGTACATGAGAGATTGATTGAGAGATAACTTTCCCTTCAATATTTTTGTTTTTTTGTGTACGCTTTTGTCTTGCTGTTGCATAGTCATTATAAAAGGAATCGTGATGTTGAAAGGAAGATTTTCCATAACCACCATAGGATGTTTGCATTTCTACAACTTCTATATGTTCTGCTGGTAATTCATCTAGAAAACGGGAGGGAAGAGCAGGTTGCCAAAGTCCATGAATTCTTCGATTCGATACAAACCATATATGCAAATGTTTTTTTGCTCTTGTTAGACCTACGTAAGCAAGACGCCGTTCTTCTTCTAATCCTGAACGTCCACCTTCATCTAATGAGCGCTGGTGGGGAAAGAGTCCTTCTTCCCAACCTGGAAGAAAAACTGTTTCAAATTCAAGCCCTTTGGCTGAATGAAGTGTCATGATGTTGACTGCATCCATATTTTCATTATTTTCCGTTTCCATAACGAGTGCAACATGTTCCAAAAAACTTTGAAGATTTTCAAATTGTTCCATGGAACGAATCATTTCTTTAAGATTTTCTAGTCTTGTAGGAGACTCTGGTGAACGATCTTCTAACCACATGGTTGTATAACCAGAATCATCAAGGACAATCTCGGCAAGTTCTCTATGAGGAGTGTCTTGAAGCATATTTTGCCAGCGGCGGAAGTTTTCAATAAGGCTTCGTAACGCACTGCGTGCCTTAGGCTTTAATTCATCTGTTTCAATGATGTCAGCGGCAGCAGAAAAGAGAGGAACAGCACGTGCACGTGCACTCTCATAAAGAATGCGCAGGGTTGCATCTCCTATGCCGCGTTTTGGTGTATTAATAACACGCTCAAAAGCTAAATCATCAGTAGGTTGGACAACAACGCGTAAATAAGCCATGGCATCACGTATTTCCATTCGCTCATAAAAACGAGGACCACCAATGACGCGATAATTAAGGCCAAGTGTTACAAAACGATCTTCAAATTCACGCATTTGAAATGATGCGCGTACCAATATAGCCATATGATTTAATGCATGACCGGTTTGTTGTGCGCGTTCGATTTCTTCTCCGATTGCTCGTGCTTCTTCTGCCGAATCCCATGCTGAATGAATTTTTACCTTTTCTTCCTCACTCTTTATTTGAGCAGAAAAAAGGACTTTTCCCAGTCTTTCTTCATTATGAGCAATGAGATGGGAGGCGGTTTTAAGAATATGGGATGTTGAGCGATAATTGCGTTCTAGACGAATAATTTTAGCAGAAGGAAAATCTTTTTCAAAACGTAATATGTTTTCGACTTTTGCACCACGCCATCCATAAATGGATTGATCATCATCACCAACACAACAAAGATTAACATGTTGACCTTGAGGATGTTGGGCCAAAAGGCGAAGCCAAAGATATTGTGCTGTATTTGTATCTTGATATTCATCGACAAGAATATAACGAAATTGAGAATGGTATTCGCGAAGAATATCTGGATTATGTTGGAAGATAGAGATAGAATGAAGTAGAAGGTCACCAAAATCACAAGCATTAAGATCTTTTAATCGATTTTGATAACTGTGATAAAGTTCACGTCCCATGCCGTTACCAAAGGAATGAGCATCACTTTTTGAGATATGTGTTGGTGAAAGTCCTTGATTTTTCCAAGAATCAATCATCATGGCAAGGTTTCGTGCGGGCCAACGCTTATCGTCTAATCCTTCAGCTTGAATAAGTTGTTTTAAAAGTCGAAGAACATCATCGCTATCAAGAATTGTAAAGTTTCTTTTTAAATCAACAAGCTCTGCGTGACGGCGTAAAATTTTAGCTCCAGTGGAATGAAAGGTTCCAAGCCAAGGCATACCTTCAACAACTTCTCCAATAAGTTCACCAATACGTATTTTCATTTCACGTGCTGCTTTGTTGGTGAAAGTGACAGCAAGTATTTGCTGAGGAGAGGCAAGTCCAGAGCGTAAAATGTGAGAAATACGGGTTGTTAAAACGCGCGTTTTTCCTGTACCAGCACCTGCAAGAACTAAAAGAGGTCCCTCAGTATTCATAACAGCTTGTTGCTGTTCTGGATTGAGTTGTTCTAAATAGTCTGTGTTATATGATTTTTGTTCTTTTAGAGTATGGGAGAAAAAACCAGAGCTCTTCTTATCATGGTCTGGAGGGGAATCTTCTTCAAAGAAAGGTATGGTATGATCAGAAAAATTACTCATTATCTCTCTTTTGTAGTCTTTTTTTCATTGAAGTTCTAGATTAAAAAAACTTCTCTTAAAAAGTCACAACAGTTTCAGTTGAACAGACTGAAAGAGAACGTAAAAAAAATAAGCACAAACATTAAAGGCGTTGGGTGAGAACGCTTTGAAGGGCATAAACGCGTAACGAAGCCGAAAGATTTACTTGTTGTGGTCTTTTGCTATCAATATCGGTAATAATAAAGGCTAAAGATTGTCCTTTTTTGCGGGCTATATCTTTTAGAATATCTAAAAATGGTGGTTCTAAAGAGACGCTTGTTGCGTGTCCATCAACGCGAACAGATATCTTTCGTGGAATGACTTTTGACCAATCGATAGAATTATTTTCGTGCATTTTTCCACCTTTATTCGTCGTTTCGCAAACGATTTTGATCAAGAAATTTTTGCATTTTTAAAGATTTTTGCTGCTCAAAATTTTTTTCAGTTTTTGTTCGTCCAAAACGATAACGATTTTGCTCAGCACAAAGAGATTTTTCTGTACGTTTTTTTTGTTTTCGAAATTGGCGAAGATTAATCAATTCAGTCATGAAAAAAATTATTTTTTCCGAAAGGAATCTAAAGAGACAACATCAGCACTTTGATTTTGTTTTGCATCGTTATTTGAAGGTTCTTTATTTGTACTGAGATTTTGTTCTTTTGTAAGCGTATTTTCTATTTTTTGTTTGTTTGATAAGGTAATGGGCGTAGTTGAGGTATTTTCTGAATTTTCACTTTCTCCAGAGGTCAGATTTGAGGGCAGATCAAATGCTGCTTCAAATGCTGCTACAGGATCATAAAAGACCTGAATGGAAGTAAAAGGAATCACGAGCTTTTCGGTTATTTCCCTGAAAGAGAGGGTTACTTCGAAAGCTGTTTCTGAAACACTGAGATCTCTAAATTGATGTTGTAAGACGATTGTCATTTGCTCGGGATAGCGATTTTTTAGCCGAGGAGAAATTTTAACGCCTGGGGCATTTGTCAAAAAAGTTATAAAAAAATGATGATTTCCCGGAAGACCTGCTTTGGCAACTTCCGATAAAACTTTACGGATAACTCCACGAAGCGCATCCTGAACGAGAATATCGTAACGGATTTGATCTTTAACCATCGAAGTTTATTCCTTTTATTTCACGTAGCAGAATGGGGCGTATTGATATTGTGTGATAGAATATATTTTAAATTAGCAGATTTTTTCTACGATACACCTCAATAAATCGAATAAATACGAAACTCTATGGTAAATAATGTCTGATAATGTCTGAAAGATCAATCAACAACATTTAAAAAAGTGAAGGCTTCTGTTGCCAGGTGCCTCCGAACCCCGCTTAAACCTGCGACGGTTTAAGACTTAAATTGAAACATTCACACCACCTTAAGCGGCGAGACGTGCTTCCGCATAGTTGTCATTTGCAACTACTCATTTAGCCCGATAACGGTGGTACAATGCCGAGTAAAAGAGCGATCTTTACACCCTTGTCGATCCTATTTCGCCCCCACCAAAATATAACTTTGGTTTCTTATATTTTGGTGGAGGCGCCGGGTACCGCCCCCGGGTCCAATAGGTTTATTTCATCGTCCATTTATTACCATAGCTGGTAAACCAGCACTCTAAATATAGATGAAGAACAGTCTTAGGAAAAGGGGGGGTTGTTAATATTTTTAATCCTCTAATTATTTATGGAGCTATATGGTGCGGCTGTAAAATATAGTCCGCTCATTTTTGGAGAGGAGATGATGCAAAATGACAAATAATTTAGCAGATATTAAACTATATGATTCAAATCCCGATGAAGCAGCAGTAGAACGACTTAGCCGTCGTTTAGCTTTGGTGATGAAAAAGCAGGATGCAGCGCTTGTTGCTACGTCGGATCCAAAAGAGTTAGAACGTGTTGAAAAATGGGTTCAAGATGTTTTAGAAGCTGATGAGAAGAGTGCTAAAATGGCTGTTTCAAAAGTGGCTGAGATGATGTCTGGAGAGCGTAGAAAAAGTCGTATGACTTTCTATTATCTAGTTGCTAAGCAACTTAATGCACTTCATAAAATTTAAACAATATTAAATTTGTGATAATGATAAAAAAAGCCCAATTTCTTGGGCTTTTTCGTTGATAAAAAGGATTAATGTTTTTCATCCTCTTGGAGGTAGCCTCCTTTACGCATACTTGGGACAAAGAGAAGAGCAATGAATGCCATGATCATCACGACGGTTATATAAAAATAAAAGAGTGATTCATGACCGTACTTTTTTAATCCAAGCGCAACGTATTCAGCAGAACCACCAAATAAGGCGTTACCAATGGCATGAGAGATGCTAACGCCTAATGCGCGTATTGAAGAGGGAAACATTGCTGATTTTACGACACCAGAGATGGATGTATACATGCTCATAATGAAGAGCAAGCCAATAATGACGGAAAAGGCAATCCATATATTATGCGTATTACCGATTATCCAGAGTCCAGGAAATGTAAAGATGACAGAGAGTATACTCCAAATGATAAGTAAAGTTTTTGTTCCAATTTTATCGGCTATGATACCAGCTATGGGTTGGAATAGGATGAAAATAAATAGTACAGCTGTCATAATCGTTGTTGCGGTATGTTTATCAAAGCCGGTGGTTGTGATCAGATATTTTTGCATATAAGTCGTAAAGGTGTAAAATGTGAGTGATCCTCCTGATGCAAAGCATGCAATTATGACAACGGCTTTTGTATGCTTGGTGAGTAGTTCCTTAAGACTGCCAGAGTGTTTGTGAGAGCGGCTTTCTTTCGTGGTTGTTTCGTGGAGAGAACGACGCAGATAAATCGCAATCACTGCTCCGAATCCACCAATTACAAAAGGAATGCGCCATCCCCATGCTTTTAACTGATCTTCAGAGAGATAAGATGCTAGAATAAATATAATGAAGCTGGCAAGAAGTTGACCTGTAATAAGGGTGGCAGATTGGAAAGAAGCAAAAAGCCCACGATGTTTTTTGAGGGCAACTTCGCTCATATAAGTGGCTGCTGTACCATATTCACCACCTGCTGAAAGTCCTTGCATCATCCGAGCTAAAAGTAAAAGGATTGCTGATGTTATTCCTAAGGTTTCATAGGTGGGAAGTATGGCGATGAAAAAAGAGCCACCACACATCATAAAAATGGATATAAGCATCGAGCGTTTACGTCCATAACGATCGGCGACAAACCCTAAAAACCAAGCTCCAATAGGGCGCATAAGAAAGCCAATAAAAAACACACCCGCGGTTTTTAACAGTGGCGTAATCGTATCACCATCGGAGGGAAAGAATTGTGATGCAAAATAAATTGATGCAAATGAGTAAACGTAAAAATCATACCATTCTACGAGATTTCCTGATGCGCTTGCTATAATAGCAAAAACACGTTTTCTTGCATCCTGTGATGCTGAAGTTGTTTCATTTTTCATGAATTGTTCCCCTTTTGGATTTATAGTTCATATTTTCTAAACATAATTGTTTATGATTTCCAGAAAAATTCAATTGTATTATAACAATTTCTTAGGGAAACTCTTTAAGATGATTTATTAGAGTTATGTTGTCATTCGTTTTAAGATTTTTACTTGTGTTGTAGAATAAAAAGTTATCATATTGCATTTAAAGGGAGAGAACATTGAAAAGTAGATCAAGATACCTTTAAACTTTATGAGAAGAATGCAATTATTGGAATCATACCGGAAGATCATAGAAGAGATGGTCTTTATGAACAGAAAGCCCAAAAACTGAAAATATTTCATAAAGCTTAAGTAATGTAAAAGGGGATTTTGTGTCCTTACTTATCTTATTGTATCATAACATATCATCATTTAGGAGGGTGAGGTAAGCCTCAGATAAGGTTTTCCGTATGAGGTGTTTTTTAGATATCGTGATAAATATTTAGGGTAGGGCTGCCCATAGAATCTTATCAAGTAAATTACATAAAGAGGCAGTAACTATAGACAATTTAAGAGAAACTGAGTCGTTTGTAAGACGAATGTAGGGCGGGCTTTTCGTTCTTTACTAGGGTGGAGAGGAGATCAAAAAAAGCCCAATTTCTTGGGCTTTTTTATCCAGAAAATAAGTTTAATGAAGTCTATCGTCTTTATCGAGATATCCTCCTTTATCTATATCGGGCATAAGAAGAATAGAGATGAGTGCAATGACCATCATACCAACGATGTAAAAAAAGAAAACAGATTCGTATCCCATATTTTTTAATCCAAGCGCTACATATTCAGCAGAACCGCCAAAGAGTGCGTTGCCAATGGCAAAAGCAAATCCAACACCAATTGCTCGGATTGAAGCAGGGAACAATTCTGCTTTTATGATACCAGCAATGGACGTATAAAAACTCATAACACAGAGTATTCCAATAATAATTAAGAGTGCTGTCCATGGATTATGGGCATTACCGATCATTTTAAGTACAGGAATGGTGCAGATAATGGATAATGCCCCCCAACTAATGAGTGAAGCTCTTGCTCCAATTTTATCGGCTAGGGAACCAAAAAGGGGTTGGAGTAGCACAAAAACAAAGAGGGCGGCAGTCATTATCGTTGTTGCGGTTTGTTTATCAAAGCCCGTGGTTGTGATCAGATATTTTTGCATATAAGTGGTGTATGTATAAAATGTGAGTGATCCACCAGCTGTAAAGCCAACAACCAAAAAGAAAGCTTTTTTATGATTGCGAAAAAGTTCTCGAAGACTACCAGCATGTTTTTCAGAGCGGCTTTTGTGGGTTGTTGTTTCATGGAGCAAACTACGCAGATAAATTGCAACGATTGCTCCAAAGCCACCAATCACAAAAGGAATACGCCATCCCCACGCTTTTAACTGATCTTCAGTAAGGTAAAGGGCTAAAATAAATATTATAAAACTTGCGAGAAGTTGACCTGAGATCGTTGTTGCATATTGAAAAGAAGCAAAGAGCCCGCGACGATTTTTCGGTGCAACTTCGCTCATATAAGTTGCTGCTGTACCATATTCACCGCCAACGGAAAGTCCTTGAAACATACGGACTAAAAGGAGAAGAAATGCTGCTGTTATTCCCAAGGTTTTATAAGTGGGAAGTATGGCAATGAGAAAAGAGCCACCACACATCATAAAAACAGAAATAAGCATTGAGCGTTTGCGTCCGTAACGATCGGCAATGCAGCCAAAGAGCCATGCTCCAATTGGACGCATAAGAAAGCCAATAAAAAAGATTCCTGCCGTTTTTAACAGTTGTGTAACAATATCTTCATCTTCAGGAAAAAACTGTGATGCAAAATAAACCGATGCAAAGGAGTAAGCATAAAAGTCGTACCATTCTACCAGATTTCCTGATGCGCTGGATATGATAGCAAAAATACGTTTCCTTGTATCATGTGGATCTAAAGTTGTTTGATTATTCATGAAGTATTCCCCTTTTAGATTTATAACTTTTCTTCTTTTTAAAGCTATTTACGATGTGCATTATAAAAACGCCATTGTATCATGATAATTTTTTAGGGAAACATAAAGATTTTTTCTAGAGCTATCAGTGGTGTTTTGGGCTCATGGTGTTGTTATATTGCGTAAATCATACGCTTTTTACTATCCTTAAGGAAATATTATTTTTTGTTTGATTGTGAATTATTTGCATATGCAGAGTGTTTATGAAGATATGATACTCTTTAGTTTATATGCTTGATGTTGTTTCGTAAAATGATGTTATTGACTATTGCATGCAAGGTTGGTGTATCTGTTAAAATACTTTTTATGAATGATCTTAAGTGTTAAGGGGGAGTACAATATTAAGAGTTCATCAATAATATAATGATAGCGGCTTGCACTTTTATTAAGTGTAAAGAGAGTAGTGCCCATGTTTATACTTTACGGGGCTTTTACGTTATGTCATTCACGAGTGCCGTTGTGAAATGGAGTTGGGTGCATTGAGAAATGTTTCTCAAAAAAGTGTGTGAATTCATAATATAATGGTATTTTCTATTTTTCATGAAAGGATTTGTGTTGCATGAGGGGTACCATTAAGAACGTATTAAACAAAATCATGAGTGTAATCTTTATTATTGATAAAATTTCTTGAAAGATAATCACTTGTCTTCGACTTTGAGTGGGAATGGGAATATTAAAATAAATCAAACGTTTTTTATCTTCAGTGAATTAAATTCAGTAAAAGAAGTATTTATTACATAATAATATGAAGCCATTTATTTTTATAAGCGGCGTGTGCAGGAGGGAACATTGCTTCTTTAGAGTGTTTGAAGGGATAAAAAATTGTGAGCTTTAAACTGCTATCGGAAAGAATATAAAAAAGCCCAGAATACTGGGCTTTTTTGTTAAAATCCTTGTTTTTTAACATTAAAGGTTAATGAATATCGTCTCCTTGTAAATACCCTTTTTTGCGAGCATCTGGCATTAAGAGAACAGAGATGAATGCAATAATCATCATGCCGGTTATATAAAAATAGAAGACAGATTCATATCCAAGATCTTTTAATCCAAGCGCAACATATTCAGCAGAACCGCCAAACAGTGCGTTGGCAATAGCATAAGAGAGCCCAACTCCTATTGCTCGTACTGAAGCGGGAAACATTTCTGATTTTACAATGCCAGAGATAGATGTATAAAAGCTCATAATGCAGAGCATTCCAGTAATGACTGATAAAGCAATCCATGTACTATCAGTACTACCAATCATATTAAGTCCAGGAATGGTAAAGATAATAGATAAGACACTCCAAATAAGGAGTGAAGTTCTTGTTCCAATTTTATCTGCAAGAGCACCAAAGAGGGGTTGGAGTAACATGAAAACAAAGAGTGCAGCTGTCATGATTGTTGTGGCTGTATGTTTATCAAAGCCAGTGGTTGTGATCAGATATTTCTGCATGTAAGTCGTATAGGTGTAGAATGTGAGCGATCCTCCAGCTGTAAAGCCAATAACCAGAAAGAAAGCTTTTCGGTGGTTGCTCAGAAGTCCCCTAATACTACCAGCTTGTGCACTAGAACGACTTTCTTTGGTCGTTGTCTCATGGAGTGTGCGGCGTAGATAAATCGCAACAATTGCGCCGCATCCACCAATGGCAAATGGAATACGCCAGCCCCACGCTTTTAGCTGATCTTCGGTGAGATAAAGCGCTAAAATGAATATAACGAGACTGGCTAGAAGTTGACCACCAATCAGTGTGGTATATTGGAAAGAGCTAAAAAATCCTCGGCGATTTTTGAGGGCGATTTCGCTCATATAAGTTGCTGTTGTACCATATTCACCACCGACAGAAAGCCCCTGAAGCATTCTGAGTAAAAGTAAAAGAATTCCTGCTGCCATTCCAATGGTTTCATAGGTAGGAAGTAGGGCGATTAAGAACGAACCACCACACATCATAAAAACAGAGATAAGCATTGAGCGTTTGCGTCCATAACGATCGGCAATGAAGCCAAAAAGCCATCCGCCGATTGGGCGCATAAGAAAACCAATAGCAAAAACACCCGCCGCTTTTAAAAGTTGCGTAACGTCATTGCCATCTGAGGGAAAGAATTGTGATGCAAAATAAATAGATGTAAAGGAATAAACATAAAAGTCATACCATTCTACTAGATTACCTGATGCACTGGACACGATAGCCCAGATACGTTTTCTTGTATCATGTGGTTTTAAAGCTTCTTGTTTTTCCATAGTCGATCCCTTTATTTCATGTTCATCCATCTTTGTTCATTTATGTCATTTTTTTAGAAGCTGTCTATAGTATTTTATCTTTTGCATCAAAAATTTAGTCAGATCATGATAATTTCTTGTGTAAGATGTTTTTGGAAAAAGATTTGAATTATCTTTGTACGGATTTTACAGTTTTTATTTTCTATAATGAGAAGAATCGGACATAATAGCCCTATGAAATCATATCTTGCTCTTTTATCTCATGTTTTAAATCAGGGTATTGATCGGACAGATCGAACGGGTGTTGGAACGCGATCTATTTTTGGGTATCAGATGCGCTTTGATTTACAAGCAGGATTTCCGTTGTTGACAACAAAGAAACTACACTTACGTTCAATTATTTATGAACTTTTGTGGTTTCTTAAAGGCGATACAAATATCGCTTGGTTGAAAGAGCATGGTGTGTCAATTTGGGACGAGTGGGCTGATGAAAAGGGAAATCTTGGTCCTGTTTATGGTTATCAGTGGCGTTCTTGGCCTGCTCCTGATGGACGCCATATTGATCAAATTAACAATCTTTTAACGATGATTAAGGAAACGCCAGATTCTCGTCGCTTGATTGTGTCAGCTTGGAATCCTGCATTAATAGAGGAAATGGCGTTGCCTCCGTGTCATTGTCTTTTTCAATTTTACATTGCGGAGGGGAAATTATCTTGTCAACTTTATCAGCGTTCGGCGGATATTTTCTTAGGTGTTCCATTCAATATTGCATCCTACGCATTGCTAACGATGATGATTGCGCAAGTAAGCGGTCTTAAAATAGGCGATTTTATTCATACTCTGGGAGATGCTCATCTTTATTCTAATCATTTTGAACAGGCAAAATATCAATTGTCTCGTATACCAAATGCTTTGCCATGTATGCGCATAAATCCAGCGGTAACAGATCTTTTTTCTTTTCAATTTGAGGATTTTGAGTTGCTTAATTATGAAGCACAACCCCATATTAAAGCGCCGGTAGCAATATGACGATTTCCATTTGTTTAATTGCTGCTGTTGCAGAAAATGGTGTTATCGGTCGTGAAGGTGCAATGCCGTGGCATTTATCGACGGATTTGCAACGCTTTAAAGCTTTGACGTTGCGTAAGCCCATTATTATGGGAAGAAAAACTTGGGATTCTATTGGGAGACCTTTACCAGAGCGTACAAATATCGTCATTACGCGTGATTGTACCTTTTGTGCTGAAGGGGCTGTTGTTGCTCACTCTTTATCGCAAGCTTGTTCTCTTGCAACAAATGTTGCTTCTCAAAATGATGTAGAGGAAATTTTTATTATTGGTGGGGGTGAAATTTTTCAACAAGGGTTGCATATGGCTGATAAAATATTCCTTACAGAAGTTTTAGCTTCTATAGAAGGTGATAGTTTTTTTCCTGTTTTTGATAAAGAAAAGTGGACTATTGTGCAAACACAAGATATTCCAAAAGGGGATAAAGATAGTCATCCGACACGTTTTGTTGTTTATGAGCGGAAATAATTTTTTGTAATATGAAGTGGAAGGGTTTATCAGTTGTATTGTAATGAGGTAAGAGACACCCTATAAGATCAAGCAAATGGTTGGTGTTCGAGTAGTGGTAATCAGTTAAAGAGGTGATAATGCCCTGGACAAATCAAAATGGTGGTGGCCCGTGGAGTGGCGATAAAAACAGTGGTGACAAAAAAACACCAGCTAAGAATCTCTTTGGTTCTGGTGGCGGTAATGGTGGTGAAAATGGTCCTAATCTTAATGAAATTTTGCGCAAAGGGCAGGATCAGTTTAAACAATTCGGGAGAAGCAGTTTTTCTGTTTTATTCCTTCTGCTTATTGTGTTTTTTTGGCTATACCAGTCAATTTATATTGTTCAGCAAAATGAACAAGCGGTAGAGTTGCGCTTTGGCATCCCTAAAGAAGGCATTATTGGTGATGGGTTGCATTTTCATTTTTGGCCAATTGAGACCTATATGAAAGTACCTTTAACGGAAAAAACAATCGCGATTGGTGGGAAGCCCGGTCAGGCGCAACAAAGTGATGGTTTAATGCTTTCGAGTGATCAAAATATCGTTAATGTTAATTTTTCCGTTTATTATCGGATTTCATACCCTAGTCAGTTTTTATTCAATGTGAATGATCAAGAGGGAACTGTCCGCCAAGTTGCTGAGAGTGCAATGCGTGAGGTCATTGGTTCGCGGCCGGTTGATGATGTTTTACGTGACAAGAAAGAAGAAGTTGCTAATGACGTTAGAAAGATTATCCAGTTGACTGTGGATAAATATCAACTTGGTGTCGAAATAAGCCGTGTTTCTATCAGTGAAGCTGCTCCTCCGACAAAGGTTGCTGCTGCGTTTAATTCTGTTCAGCAGGCGGAGCAGGAACGTGGAAGAATGATTGAAGAGGGGAATCGTGTGCGTTTTACGAAAATTGGTTTAGCAAATGGTGAAGCTTCACGCACACGGGAAATCGCAAAAGGTGAAAAGGCACAAATGGTTGAAGAGGCAACAGGGCGTGCTGAACGTTTTCAGGCGATAGCTCGAGAGGCTGCGATTTCACCAGAAGCTGCTCGCTACCGTCTCTACATGGAGACGATGGGGCGGATTCTTTCTTCACCAAATAAGCTGGTTCTTGATCAGGCAAATTCTCCAGCGATGCCTTATTTGCCTTTGAACGAATTGTTGCGTAGCAAGTCATCGGAAAAAGTAAAGGCAACATCAGCGCGTCCTGCGTTACTCTTAGATTCTCGTATTTCTGGAGGAGATTAATTATGCAGCAATCTCGCTTTTTGTTTGTTTTTAGTGCTATAGTGTTTGTTTTGATGATTTTGTGGATGTCCGTTTTTATCGTCTATCCTCGTCAACAGGTAGCAATTAAGCGTTTTGGACAAATTGTTCAGGTAGAATCTAATCCTGGAATCTATTTCAAGGCGCCCTTTATCGATAAGATGATCATTGTTGATAATCGGTTATTGCGTTACGATGTTCCTACACAATCTGTACAGGTTCGTGGTGGTGCGTATTATGAGGTGGATGCGTTCTTTATTTACCGTATTACAGATCCTAAGTTGTTTTTACAGCGCATTGCTTCTGGGCGTCCACAAATTGCGGCACGTGAAAACCTTGCACCACGGTTTATTGACGCTTTGCGTGCTGTTTATGGTAAGCGAGAATTTAAAGCAGCCTTATCGGATGAACGAGGCGCGATGATGGCTGAAGTACAGAAGCAATTTTCTGTAGATGCAGGTTCGTTGGGTATTGCCATTGTTGATGTGCGTATTCGTAAAACCGATTTGACTGATGCTGTTTCAGAAGATGTCTATCGGCAAATGGCAGCTGAACGTGAAGCTGCTGCGGAAAATATCCGGGCTCGTGGTCAGCAGGAGCGAGATCGTATTGTGGCAGAAGCTAATCGTGAATATGAAGAAATTGTAGCAGCTGCAAAGCGTGATGCTGAAATTACCCGTGGTGAAGGTCAAGCTGAAAGTATTCGTCTTTTATTGAATGCGAGGGAGGCTAATCCGTCTTTTTACGATTTTTGGTTGGCGATGGAACAATACAAGAATTTAGAGAAAACACCGATGGTGATTTCTCCAAATGAGGATTTCTTTTTCTATTTTCGTAATCCGCCGCAGGCAAATAAAGCATTCTTACCGACAATGAATACTGGCCTCAGTAAAACTGATCCAAAATCGGGAGAGAATAGATAAAATAATGGATTGCAGATACGAGATTTTGCATGAAAAGAATGATCTGTGACCATTTTCTTTTATGGTAAAAGTGGTAGAGAGTATCGAGCCGTGCTGGTTTTCCGTATATAAATTTAGTGGGGCTCTTTGCATCTTTGATTAAAGGCATGTCATGGATAGAAGTGTCGTGAGTAAAAATACGTTTTTAAAGTTTTTTATCACAAGAGTTGTTTTTTGTGTGACTTTGTTTCTATCAGGATCAGTGAGTTTGTCTTGGGGAGCCGAGACAAGCAAGGCATTGCTTTCTATTCCTGATTTAGCTTCTGAGCTTTTGGAAACAGTTGTGAATATTTCCACGGCGCAGACTGTTGAAGGAACAGAACAGGATGCAAACACCTCGGTACCCGTTATCCCAAAAGATTCATTGCTGGAGGAATATTTTAGTGATTTTTTTATACCCAAGGATGGTCAAAAAGATAGTCAATTTCAAAAGGTGCGTTCTTTAGGGTCTGGTTTTGTGATTGATGCGCAAAAAGGGATTATTGTTACAAATTATCATGTTATTGTAGATGCTGATGATATTGAAGTTAATTTTACGGATGGTACAAAACTAAAGGCAAAGCTTCTTGGAAAGGATAGCAAAACTGATTTGGCGTTGCTTCAAGTCGATGCAGGAAGTAAAAAATTAAAAGCTGTGCGTTTTGGTGACTCAGAAAAAGCACGTATTGGTGACTGGGTTATGGCTATTGGTAATCCTTATGGTTTTGGTGGAAGTGTGACGGTTGGTATTATTTCTGCACGTAACCGTGATCTTAATGCTGGTCCCTATGATAATTTTATTCAAACAGATGCAGCAATTAATCGGGGCAATTCTGGTGGTCCGTTATTTGATAGAAATGGTGAAGTCATTGGCATTAATACAGCAATTGTTTCACCTTCGGGAGGATCTATCGGTATTGGATTTGCTATTCCATCGGATATGGCTCTTTCTGTTATTAATCAATTGCGTGATTTTGGAGAAATAAGGCGTGGTTGGTTGGCTATTCGTATTCAGCCGGTAACAGAGGATATTGCAAAAAGTTTAAAATTGGACAATGCTGTGGGAGCATTGGTGGCTGGTAAAATAGAACAGACGGAAGAAAATAATGTAGATAATAGCCAGTTACAAACTGGAGATGTTATTCTTTCCTTTGGTAATTCCAAAATTAAGCATGCACGTGATTTGCCGCGTTTAGTTGCAGAAAGTTCAGAAGGAAAAGTGGTGGACGTTACTATTTTACGCAATGGGCAAGAAGAAACAGTAAAAGTTAAGCTTGGACGTTTGATTGAAACAGATCCAAATGAAGATACAGAAGAAGTTGCTGATAAAAAAAATCAAGATCTGTCGAAAAACGTGACAATGCAATTTATGGGAATGACGTTATCTGAACTGACAGAGGATTTGCGTCATCGTTATTCAATTTCAGATAAACTTCGAGGATTAGTGGTGACAGCTGTTGCACAAAATAGTGCAGCGGATAAAAAGCGTATTCGCGTTGGTGAAGTGATTGTTGATATCAATCAGAGTTCTATCACAACAATTGATGAGGCTAAAAAACGTATTCATAAATTACGTGAAGCTGGACGCAAAAATGCTCTATTTATTGTAGCGCGTCCAGATGGAGAGTTACGGTTCGTAACGCTCCTAATGGATTGATCCTTAAAAATTATTTTTTTGTTTTTTATCAGCCTTAGTAATGGGATATTTTGCAAGTCAGGCATGTGATATCCAATGTTTCTCAAGCTCATTTCACGATAGAGAGCATGGGGTGTGCAATATAAAATCCATTGGGCAGCTCTGTTTCTACGTTAAATAAAAGTACAAGTTGGCACCATCATAGATTTGCTAGTTTCCAATCTTGCAACAGCCTAGACTTTGAAATGCTGCATAAGAGATCTATGTTTTGTGTTTAAGTCAATTATTATTATAAATAATGTTTTATTTAGTGAGACTTTTAGTCCTTTGTGATTGTACTTTATGTGCTATGGAGAACGTTTTTTTCACTTCAGTTTGAAAAAAACTATCTTAGAGAAAAATCATATTAGACTAAATTAGTTATATATATATTTACACCTTTCTTGGTGATGGATGAAGAAATAGTTATAAAAAAGAGAGCGTGAAGAAGACAAGTTCTGAATCTCCTATTATAAAGCAGATTAGTATACTGTTTTTATAGGAAAAAATAAAGCTGTTTGATTGTATAGGTTAAGCTCAGTATTATTATTCATAAATAATGACAAAGAATATGTTTGTTTTTAATGGACTAACGGACAGAATGATTATGGCTGTAGTTTACTATTGAACTATGATAGCAAAAATGCTTGGAAATTCCTTTGGTGTTGTTATTAAGCCCATTTTTTATAAATTTCATAGGGGGCTTTGGTGGTGTCTGCATGTTGCAATAAGTTATTGATTGGGAGAAATTGCTATTCATGACACAGAGAAAAGTTACATTAATAGCGGGGCCAACGGCAAGTGGGAAGTCAGAACTTGCCTTGCAAATGGCTCAAGAAAAGAATGCTCTCATTATTAATACTGATTCAATGCAGGTTTATGATGTTTTAAATATTTTAACGGCACGGCCGGGGGAGGCTGATATCGCGATTGTTCCCCATTATCTTTATGGTCATGTGAGTCCTACTTTGAATTATTCAGTAGGGCAATGGTTGTGTGATGTCGAGAAGCTATTGGCTACTTTTTCTTTAAAATCAGTTATTTTTGTTGGTGGGACAGGACTTTATTTTCGTGCTCTTTTAGAGGGGATTTCGGAAATCCCTCATGTTCCAAATGTTGTGCGGCAGAAGTGGCGTTTGCTGCTTGATAAAGAGGGACCTGAAAGTCTTTATCGCCAGTTGTTTCAGATTGATGCTGTTGTTGCTGAAAAAATTTCTTCGCACGATAGACAGCGTATTGTACGTGCTTTGGAAGTTTATGATGCAACCGGTAAGACGCTCAGTTGGTGGCAGAAACAAAAAACAACACCTATCATTGCGCCGAATTTGACCGAAAAAATTCTTCTCATGCCACCACGTCCTCTGCTTTATGAACGTATTCATAAACGCTTGGATTCTATGATTGAAAGAGGAGCTTTAGAAGAAGTGGTGGCTATGAAAAAACTTAAACTTTCCTCTTCATTACCAGCAATGAAGGCTATTGGTATACCTGAGTTTATGGCTTATTTGGATGGATATAGAAGCTTTGAGAATGCTCTTGAAGCGGTGAAAATACAAACGAGGAGATATGCAAAAAGACAAATGACATGGTTTCGTAATCAATTTGATGAAGAATGGGTGCTTACTTTTTGATAAAAGAGTTAGAGCTTTGCAAAGAAACTTATCGAAAGATAAAAGATAATTCGTGAAAAAGAAATTTTTTAGAAAATATAATTTTTTATTGACGAATGGTATCAATGGAATTAGAAATCTTCCTACAAGGAATTTTTTATATATTTTATACGTTGGAATAATGGGGGTAATCATACAGTATGTGTTGTGTAATGGGCTCCTTTGGGGGCTTTTTTTATGAGCTCCGTTAGGGGCTTTTTTATTGTCCTATAAAGTAGGTGAGTGGGAAAAATGAGAAATGATCCAAGAAAGCAAGAGAGTGCAGATGGAAAAATAATGTCGGGCGCTGAAATAGTGGTTCAAGCTCTTATAGATCAAGGCGTTGAACATATTTTTGGTTATCCTGGTGGGGCTGTTTTGCCTATTTTTGATGTTCTTTATCACCAAGATACACTCCAGCATATTTTGGTGCGCCATGAACAAGCCGCAGGGCATGCGGCTGAAGGCTATGCACGCAGCACAGGGAAGGTAGGGGTTATGCTTGTGACTTCTGGTCCAGGGGCAACGAATGCTGTTACACCTTTGCAAGATGCTCTTATGGATTCGATACCTCTTATTTGTTTTTCTGGGCAGGTGTCAACAACGGTGATTGGAACAAATGCTTTTCAAGAGGCTAATACAGTTGGAATTACAAAGCCTTGTACGAAGCGTAATTGGCTGGTTAAAAATGTCAATGATCTTGCGGCTATTATTCATGAAGCTTTTTTTCTTGCTCAATCAGGTCGTCCTGGTCCGGTTTTGATTGATATTCCTAAGGATGTTCAATTTGCTTCAGGATTTTATAGAGCACCTCAAGTTCAGGAGTTTTTACATTCTTTTCCATCGATGAAAGGGAATACTAAGGCTATTGAATCTGCCGTTTCTCTTTTAGTTGAGGCAAAACGCCCTATTATTTATTCTGGTGGTGGTGTTATTTCATCGGGGATGAAAGCTATACAGCTTTTACGTAATTTGGTTCAATTGGGGGATTTTCCGATTACTTCAACATTAATGGGACTTGGTGCTTATCCTGCTTCCGGTAAAAATTGGCTTGGAATGCTTGGAATGCATGGAACCTATGAGGCTAATATGGCCATGCATGATTGTGATGTCATGTTAGCTGTTGGAGCACGATTTGATGATCGTATCACCGGGCGCCTTGATGCATTTGCACCTCATGCGCGTATTATTCATATTGATATTGACCCTTCTTCTATCAATAAAATTGTAAAAGCAGAAGTTCCAATTATTGGTGATGTGGCTTGTGTTTTAGGAGATATGACGCAACTCTTAAAGATACAGCAACCAGCGTTTAACAGTGAAGTCCGTGAGGCGTGGTGGACGCAAATTAACCGTTGGAAAGCTCGTAATTCATTGGCATATGCGGAGAAAAAAGATGTCATTATGCCGCAATATGCTCTTGAACGACTGTATGCTTTTACCAAAGATGCGAATGCTTATATTACAACGGATGTCGGGCAGCATCAGATGTGGGCAGCGCAGTATTATCATTTTGATGAACCAAAACATTGGATGACTTCTGGTGGTCTTGGAACGATGGGGTATGGTTTACCTGCTGCTATAGGTGTTCAAATAGCGCATCCTGATGCGCTTGTTGTGTGTATTTCTGGTGATGCCTCCATTCAGATGAATATTCAAGAGCTTGCAACAGCTATTCAGCATGACACACCGGTGAAAATTTTCATTTTAAATAATCAGTATATGGGGATGGTTCGCCAGTGGCAGCAATTGCTGCATGGTAATCGTCTTTCTCATTCTTATACGGAATCTATGCCTGACTTTGTGAAATTGGCACAAGCTTATGGAGCCGTAGGAATTCATTGTTCAAAACCCGATGAACTTGATGATAAAATTCAGCAAATGATTGACTGTGATAAGCCTGTTCTTTTCGATTGTCGTGTTTATCATTTAGAAAATTGTTTTCCTATGATCCCATCAGGATGTGCCCATAATGAGATGTTATTACCCGATGAGGCAAGCGAAGAAGCTATTGCAAATGCTATTTCTTCTGAGGGAAAGATTCTTGTATAAAATGAATATATTAATAAAATAGTGAAGGATGGTGATGATGAAGTCTTTGGAGTCTTCATCTCTTTCTCTTCTTTGTGGAGAGTTTCTATTATCCTTAGAGCTCATTTTATGATTTTCATTCTGTGTTTAAAGACATGGGGTGTATTATTATTTGTTCATCTAAAAAATGTTATAAGTCGTGTGCCCAATTATGTTTGAATTTATTTGTACGCGATGTTTGTTTTTTTAATTCATATGTTCACATTAATAGCTATTTCGTTGCATTTTTTAGATAATACATTGAATTATCTGTTATAAATTAATTATGTTGTCTCATATATGAAAGATTCCATCGTGCAAGAAAAATCCACTGTGCTTGAAGGGTGCAACCATGCAAACCGTCATACTTGTGAAAACAATAGAAAAGTTTGTCACTATGTTTTGATTTCGCATTATGAAATTACTTCAAATCGCTCTTTCAAGGGCTTGGTAGGAGAATCCCCCTAGCGGACTGAAGGAAGGGAAAAAATAACAAAGATCAAATACAGCCATGGAAAATCAATTGGCCACCATAGCTTATAATCAGGTATGATTATGTGGGAGAAACCTATACATATGAGGTGTGTAGTCAATATATAAACCAGAATAATACTCAACACCATATCATTATCAGGACATTAACATTGAAAATCAAATACTCTTTCTTTTATTTGTTCTACATATCTATGATTCCATAAATCTGCAGACACAAACACTCTTTGAATCCACCGCATTGGATTTTTATAACGATCAAATGATCCAGAAAATTTATCTCTAGAGTGTAGAGCCATTCTGTTATCAATGTATAATAATCTTCCTGGTTGTACATCAATTCCAAAAAATACAGCCTTAATAGCTTCATAAAAATGATCTAAAGCTTCCTTGGCTTTTTTTGACTGTGGTTCTAACATGCCTGGATAAAAAACAGCGCTGATATCTGGGAATTCACCGTCCCCTTGAACGAGGGGTACTTTACTTGTAGAGGTTACCCCATTTTTTCTCCATCTATAGGGAACATTAATTATATATAAATTATCCCTTAAGCTCCTCAAATCCTCCTCATTTAAAAGTTTTAGAGCGAGACGTGCATCAGATATTCTCGTTAACGGGCCATCAACATCATTGCGAACACCAGATAAAAAGATCCCTTTAGGAGATAAATTTAAACCTCTTATAAATTTTAGTGCAGCATTTTCTATATGAAAATCTAACTCAACTTCAGATCCTAATCCTGTATAATCTTTTTTATTATCCTCTAAAGGAACTAGGTTGTTTACTATATGTTCGCCTTCAAATTTAATTGAATAAGGCTCTCCGATTAATAAAGAAAACATCATAATTAAATTTTCGCTAATATAGCCACTTTTACAAGACGCATCTAAATTATAAGGATTAGGTGACGTATTAATTTGTCTATCAATTGGAAGGTTTTCAAAGATTAAATATGCTCTAGGGGTAATAGACATCTTTTGATTCATAAGAATTGTCAATATTCTATGGGGTAGCAGCGAAAATGCTATTTTTTTAGCTTAACCGAATATTCAATACCACTGTATGGATCATAAATAACATGGTCCAAAGCCTCCCAAAGTTTGTCTCTTTCGAGATTGCTCAACTCAAAAGTATTTTCATTTATCATTATAATTTCCTCCCCAATTATCTTTCCCTACTTTCTTATTAAGAAAAGTGAAAAAATAATAATTAAAATTAAAATCAGCCATGTTAGTACATAAGTGTCTGTAAAATCTTGGATTAATCCAAATAATGGTGGAGCAGTAATAATTGCGATTTGATTTATAGACATTGCTAACCCCAGAGAAAAGCCAACGCTTTCTTTTGGTGAAGAGTCTACAATATAGGCGACCCAAGGGCCATACCATCCCAATCCAAAAAAAACTAACCAAGCAGATAAAATAGTTAAATAAATTATGAATCCACTCATGCCTAAAATTAATATTAAAAATCCAAAAACGACTGCAATCATGCAAAACAAGACAGGAAAAAATCGTCCTTTTCTACAATGATCACTCCACGCTGCTAAAATAATTCTTCCTAAGGCACCAGAAGCCTGTGAAACAAAAAACAAATAAGCACTTTTATTTAAGGACAGCTGATAGATTCTATAAAAATAAATCGTTATAAAAATGGTTAAAACATATTGAACGATCACAAGTGAAACGCCTGAAAAAATAATATTCTTCATATGTGGTGCAGTTAACATCGCAAGACGAGACTTTACATTTGCATAGAACGAAACTTTTGCCTTGCTTTTTGGAACGATAGCGACAACTTTTGCTGGTGCGTGATAAAAAATAATAAAGATACATCCCCCTAAAAAAGAAACGATGGCACCGACCAAAAACGCACCTTGTATGCCATAGACAAGCGCACTCGCAGGAAGAACCATCCCAGCTAATGCCCCACCTAATGGTAGCCCCGCTTGCCTTATTCCCATTGCAAATCCGCGTTGCGATTGTGGAAACCATGCAGAAACAGATTTAGCACCACCAGGTTGAGCAGAGCTATAAAATCCCCCTACAATGAGCAAACAAACCAAAAGGGAAATATAGTTTTCTGCAATTGCTCCCAATAAAAGAGCGATAGAAACGCCGAGTGCGCCAACTCCAACAATATAGCGCTCGTTAAACTTGTCTAGTAATTCACCAGCTACAAGTAATCCAATAATAGGTAGGAACTGCGCTGCTGAAGACAGCAAACCTATTTGAGAGTCACTAAGCGAGAAATCCTTCTTAAAAAAATTCAGCTAAAGGACCAATCCCTTGAACAAAGAAGCAAGCTGATGCTTGAGCGATAGTGGCAACAAGCAATATAATCCATCTATAATAATTCTTTTCTATAAATTTATTATTGCTCACTCCGCCCCCCTCCAATTAAATTGTATTCCAATAAAGTAGCCTTTTTTAATAATGCTTGCAACAATAAATTAGGTATTTTATGCTGATTACATAAAAATCTGTCAATACGATTGGTCTTAATGTGAAAGCTAAGGAATATGCTTCATTTAAGGAAATAAGTTATTATGTGTCGTGCAAATTTGATACGCTAGCGACATAAGATAAATTTTACAAACATTGGCTCAGCCGGCATTAAGTGCTCTTCATAAAAGAAGCTATATTTTGGCAAGCTTTTTCAAAATAATTCTCAAAGCTTTCTTCAGTCACATAGCCCAGATGCGGTGTGCAAAGAACTCTATCTGATTGCAATAATTTGCTCTCATATACTGGTTCGCTGTCATAAACATCCAGTGCAAAGTAAGTTGAATTTTCCAAACTTAGTATTTTTTCTATCGCCCCTTTTTCAACCAAAGCTGAACGCGCTGTGTTGACAAAAATAGCATGAGGTTTCATGCTCAATAGATCATCTAATTTTATGATTTCTCTAGTTTTATCACTTAAACGTAAATGGATGGATATAATGTCAGGACGTGTAAAAAATTCTTCTTTTGAATGCGTAAAATGATAACCTAAATTTTTTGCTTCTTGCGTTGAACGCTCGCTCCCATAAACCAAAATGGACATGCCAAAAGCTTGAGCATATTGAGCAACCATTTTACCAATACGCCCAAACCCGAATATTCCAAGAGTAGCCCCTTTCATTTGGTTGCCAAATGTTGTTTGCCATCGTCCTTTTTTCATATCAGATACAGATTTACAGAGTTTTCTACGCGCAGACATAATTAAGAGCCACGCAAATTCAGCAGCAGAAGTTGGATCTCCACCACCGTCTAATATTTCAATTTCTAAGTCTCTACAAGCTTCTATATCAATATGTGAACCTATAGGGACTGTTTGGCAGATTAATTTTAAATTTGGCAGTTTCAGGAGAAGATTTCTATCAACTATAGTCCGCTCTCTGATTAAGATAAGAATATCGATCTCTTTGAGCTTATCTTCTAAATCACATTCTTTAGCTAAATTATTTATAACCAGCACTTCATGTGATGTCATTAATTTTGTAATAGACTGTAATGTTAGAGTGGCTTTTTGATAGTCATCTGGAATTAATATTTTCAATTTAAACCTTCCGTTTCATTCATCAATATTTGAGCTCATTATTTCATTTCTAAAACAACCAAAAAGCAATCTCATCGCTGATATTTTGACATAACGCCAAGCCTATTAACAAATTATACCCCTTGATTTATTGTTATTTCTAGCAATAAGAACAGCATTAATCAGTTAGTTTTTATAAACTTTAAAACATTGCGACAAAAAGAAAAAGTTTGACTCAATAGATGAAGAATTGCGCTTTTCTCATATTCTAGAGGACGAATCTGAAGTGCTACGCTGGACTGAAACCATGTTCCAGTTTTCTATAATAGACTACCAAGAAGGTCATACTTACGAACCATATTTTATTGTTGAAACAGAAAAAACTACATATTTGTGCGAGATAAAGCGTGCTTCATATAAGTGTGATATCTCTCTTTATGCATTGAGATATAACATATTTGTAGCATGAAGAGTAAATTTATTAAAATCATGATAAGAGGACGATAGGAACTTTATAGGTGTATCATCATAGGATTAAGTAGTTTTGTTGAGAGCTATTTCTATTTCTGCTAAAAGGTTTTTGATATATTTAATTATTATTTCGTAATAGTGGATGTACTTTATTTTTATGTGCAAGAAAGCTGATTGATTGTGTAAAATAGTATTCATAAAATGACATTATTCTTATCCTGTTAAGGACATTTTTTCTAGTGAGGTTTTTGCAATTGCAATGCTCTTTTTCTTATTCTAAATTTTGGTTAAAAAAAGCGTATATAGGTGTTATTTTAAATTTAAGATATGCATATTCCATTGTTGGTGTTACTGTTGTAAAAAATGATATTTTATTTGATAAGTATAAGGTGTTCCCAAGAAGATCGATGTATAGATAAAATTTAGATTTTTACAATATCTTGAAAAAGCAATGGGTAAATAATTGATAATTGTGCTACGAAGGTTGTTAGATGGGCGTGTGTCAGCAATTCTTAATAAAAAGGTTTTTCTTGATAGTCGTTTTTTTTCAAAATACTGCTCTTCTTATGCAAATCTTATGTTGGTAAGCTATGCAGTTTTCACGGGAACAGGATAATGCATTAAAGGCTGTTGCCGCGTGGTTGAGGGAAGGGCGTTCTCCTCTTTTTCGCCTTTTTGGCTATGCGGGGACCGGTAAGACGACGCTTGCGCGCTATTTTGCAGAGACAGTTGATGGTTCTGTTCAATTTGCTGCTTTTACAGGGAAGGCGGCGCAGGTTTTGCGTTCTAAAGGTGCAAGCAATGCTTGTACGATTCATTCGCTGATTTATTGTCCGCGTGGAGAAGAGGAAGTTTCCGATGAAATAACAGGAAAAAAGTCTATTGCTCCAACATTTACATTAAATCGAAGAAGTGCTGCTGCACAAGCTAAACTCATTATTGTTGATGAGTGCTCGATGGTTGATGAACAATTGGCGCGTGATTTAATGAGCTTTCGAACGCCAATTCTTGTTCTTGGTGATCCAGGTCAATTGCCTCCTATATCTGGTGGGGGCTTTTTTTCTAATGGGAAACCAGATTTTCTTCTTTCAGAAATTCATCGGCAAGCGCGCGACAATCCGATTATACGTCTTGCTATGGATGTACGTGAAGGACGCGATATTGCTTATGGTGACTATGGAGAAGCGCGCGTTGTGACACGTAAAGAGGTCAATCAACAATTGGTTTTGGATGCTGATCAGGTCTTGGTAGGGGTTAATCGTACACGCCACCTTTATAATCAGCGTTTGCGTGTGTTAAAGGGATTTACAGCAGATTATCCGCAAGCGGGAGATAAGCTGGTGTGTTTGCGAAACGATCCTATTAAAGGTTTGTTGAATGGCTCTTTATGGAAGGTGATGACTTCACAGAAGGAGACCGTTAAACCAAGTATTAATCTTCTTGTGAAACCAGAAGAAAGTGAGCGTGGGGTAGCAAAGATTAAACTTTTAAAAGCAGCGTTTGAAAACCCTGATCAAGAAATTTCATGGCAATTAAAAAAGCGATATGATGATTTTGATTATGGGTATGCATTAACGGTTCATAAGGCGCAAGGTTCTCAATGGAATAATGTCGTTTTGTTTGATGAAAGTTTTGCATTTCGTGATATGTATGCGCGCTGGCTTTATACGGGAATTACGCGCGCAGCAGAGCGTTTAACGATTGTTCGATAGAAAAAAATGTGTATATCATCTAAGTTTCAGATGAAAAATGCCTTTTTTCTATCTTGTTACATACTATAAAAAAAATGGAAATGGGCATGGCGGTAAAACTTTCGGTTAATCTTAATGCTGTTGCTGTTTTGCGTAATCGACGTAATCTTCCGTGGCCAAGTATAACGAATATTGGGCATATAGCGCTTGCTGCTGGAGCAGCAGGTTTGACGGTTCATCCACGCCCTGATGAAAGGCATATTCGTTTTGCGGATTTGCCAGATATATACTGTTTAATCAAGAACACTTTTCCTACAGCTGAGTTTAATATTGAAGGTTATCCCAGTGATCAATTTTTGGATATCGCTGAAAACTATGCGGATCAGATCACCCTTGTTCCTGATGATCCAGATCAGTCAACGTCTGATCATGGTTGGAATTTTGCTCATGATGCAGAATTTTTAGCACCTATTATTCAGAATTTAAAAAACAGAAAGATTCGTGTATCCCTTTTTGCTAATCCTACTGTCGATGGTCTTGATATTGCTAAAGCAATGGGCGCTGATCGTGTGGAATTTTACACGGGACCTTACGGTGGTGCATTTCAGGATAAAACAAAACAAGATCAAGAGCTCAATAAACTTGTTTTAGCAGCAAGAAGAGCAAAAGAGTTGCAGTTAGGTATAAACGCAGGGCATGATCTGACACTTATGAATCTTCCTGCTCTTGTCAAAAATATTCCTTGGCTTGATGAAGTTTCTATTGGCCATGGGCTCATTGCTGATGCATTAGAGTATGGAATACATGAGACTGTTCAGCGTTTTATCCGGTTATTATCGTAATCTTTTTCTCTCTATAAAAATTGGAAAAGAAATTTTTATAGAGGTTTGCCAATTTATCTTAAAAAAAACAATATATTGCTTAGATAAATAGCACTATTATCGTGCATTATAAATATTCTATTGTTCCTCTATTTATTGGTTGCTTTCTATCTTTTGTTTTTGAGTGTATGCGATGTTTTTTATTTGTACTATCCATTATGAGGAAGTTTTAAAATCTTCTTATTATAATTTCTTTGAATGGAGAAGAGATAGGGTTTTGAAAGTATTTCCATTATAAAGGAGTGCGTAGGATTTTAATGGATCAATACACAAATTTTCTTGATATTTGAGCTCATTTTTGGGTTATCTGTAAATAGTATAACGTAAAATCTCCTTATGAATAAGCTGAATGCAATAGGAACTGTTAAATAGAATGATGATATCGACTTGTAGCTTTATGAAGTAAAGAGAGTGATGTGCAATAAATCTTACACTATTATAGGGAATTCTTGAAAAGGGCTTGAGCATATTAAAATTTTTTTATAAGGTGCCATAAATGGATAACATAATGGACGTATGGGGGGCTTCTTCGCGTGAGAGGCGTGGATATTAAAGAACGTAAAAAGTAAAAACATCCTCTTTATTATTCTAAAGATATTGTTGTATATGCTTTTGAAAGTTGTATTAACACAATACTTGTTATTTTGTAATTTTTCTTGCTATCTGTATTGATTTGGTTCATGTTAAAAATTGTATGTTGTATCTTAATTTTTAGAATATAGCGTTTTGTTGCACGATAAAAGAGTAGAATATTAGCTAAATTTTCTTTAGAAATCTTATTTTGTGTAATTATTGTTTTTGTAGAATAGCAGTTGAAGTTTATTTGGGGATCCGTATATGTTTTAGGAATGTTTGGGGACTACAGTTTTTTCTATGCAATATGTAAACTTTAAAATTATTCAATTGCTGTGTTCTTATAAGCGGTGTTTTTTGTCTTTATAAGTGTGTGATGCACTGTAGATAATGTTTCTTATTGAATAAAAATAATCTGAAATCCAGTTTAAATAGAGAAAGAAGGAATTTTTTTATGCGTGTTTATTATGATCGTGATGCGGATGTTAATCTCATTAAAGGGAAAAAAGTAGCCATTGTTGGTTATGGTTCTCAAGGGCGTGCACACGCTTTAAACTTGAAAGATTCTGGTGTTAAAAATGTGCAAATAGCTTTGCGTTCAGGATCGGAAACAGTTAAAAAAGCCATGGCTGATGGTTTTGAAGTGGTGAGTGTTGCTGAAGCAGCAAAATGGGCAGATCTCATCATGATGGCAACACCAGATGAATTGCAAGCTGATATTTATAAGGAACATATTCATGATCATTTACACGATGGGGCAGCGATTGCTTTTGCGCATGGTTTGAGCATTCATTTTGGCTTGATTGAACCTAAAAAAAACGTTGATATTGTGATGATTGCTCCTAAAGGTCCAGGGCATACAGTTCGTCATGAATACCAACGGGGTTGTGGTGTTCCTTGCTTAATAGCGGTGGCGCAAGATGCTTCAGGGCATGCACATAATGTAGCATTATCTTATGCGTGTGGACTTGGTGGTGGACGTGCTGGGGTGATTGAAACAACATTTAAAGAAGAGTGCGAAACTGATCTTTTTGGTGAACAAGCGGTTCTCTGTGGAGGTCTTGTTGAACTGATTCGAGCAGGTTATGAAACATTAACACAGGCAGGTTATGCGCCGGAAATGGCTTATTTTGAGTGTTTACATGAAGTGAAACTGATTGTTGATCTCATGTATGAAGGGGGCATTGCAAATATGAATTATTCGATTTCTAATACAGCTGAATGGGGTGAATATATCTCTGGTCCACGTGTGATTACGGATGAAACTAGAGCAGAAATGAAACGTATATTGAAAGATATTCAAACGGGTAAATTTACATCGAATTGGATTCAAGAATATAAAGCTGGTGCTGCTCATTTTAAAAGTATGCGGCGTTTAAATGATAATCATCCTATTGAAGAAGTTGGTAAAAAACTTCGTTCTATGATGCCTTGGATAAAATCTAACGCTTTGGTTGATAAAGAGCGTAATTGAAGCTTCTACAGAGATATTTTGTCAATAGCTTTTATAATTTTATAGATAAATATCAAAAAAAGGGTAACTTTAGTTACCCTTTTTTATATGTTTTTGGAAACATAAGCTTTATTTTTTAATTTTTTGCATAATTCTTTTTTCCAAAAAGAAAGTATACAATTCCTAAAAATATGAACCACGCTGGAGTGTATTTTAAAGCTATGGCAGTGTCAGCTTCTAATGACAATAAATAAATAATGAATGCAAAGAAAATAAGAAGCGCCCAACACATAACAACACCTCCAGGCATTTTATAAGGAGAGACAGTATGCTGGAGAGGACGATTGCGGCGATAGATGATATAGCTGATCAAAATGATAGACCATACAAATATAAACAAAGTTGCGGCAATTGTCGTAACAATTGTAAAAGCAGCTATGAGTGTTTGAGATAACGATACAATTGCATAACCAAATAAGATGCATATACATGAAAAGAATAATGCGTTAGCTGGAACGTGGTTACGAGAAAGTTTTCCTAAAAATTTAGGAGCACCTTTTTGTGTTGCTAGCCCATATATCATACGGCTGGTAGAAAAAATTCCACTATTTGCTGAAGATGCGGCAGCTGTGAGGACAACAAAGTTCATCAAACCTGCAGCAGTTGGAATACCAATAAGTGCATACATTGTTACAAATGGGCTTTTTTCTGGACTGATTTGATCCCACGGCGTCACAGACATAATCACAAGAAGAGAGAATATATAAAAGAATACAATGCGGATTGGTATTGAATTAACAGCTTGTGGTAGAGCTTTTTGAGGTTCTTTTACTTCAGCAGCAGCTGTTCCAGCGAGTTCAATGCCAACAAAAGCAAAAATAACAATTTGAAATCCAGCAAAAAAGCCTGTAATTCCTCGCGGAAAAATATTCCCACCGTTCCATATATGGCTAAGAGAAGCAACCGTACCGTTTGGAGAGACAAAACCGGTAAAGATCATATAAAATCCTACAACGATTAAGACTAGAATTGCTACGATTTTGATAAAACCAAACCAAAACTCAAGTTCGCCAAATAGTTTTACTGCGACGAGGTTAAGAATTAAAAAGGACATAAGACCAATTATAACAGGAATCCACGGATTGAGTTCAGTCCACCAAAAGTGTGTATAAGTGACAATAGCAATAATTTCAGCAGTTCCAGTGACAATCCAACACAACCAATATGTCCAGCCGATAAAGAATCCGGCACATGGCCCTAGAAGATCGGTTGAGAAGTCAATAAAAGATCGGTATTGTGTATTAGAAAGCAATAACTCTCCCATAGCACGCATGACAAAGTATAGAGCACAACCAATAATTGCATAAACGAGTAGAATCGAAGGCCCTGCTACACTGATTGTTTTTCCTGATCCCATGAAGAGACCTGTTCCAATCGCTCCACCGAGGGCTATAAGTTGTATGTGTCGGTTATGTAGTCCACGTTGTAATTTCTTCTTAGGTTTTTTTTCTAAATTTTGTTTGTTCATTTTTGGGGAATTCTCCTTAGTTATTTTTAAATAAAATTACCCTAAAAAAGGTAATTCCTTCTATCGGAACACGCTATGGTTAAGGAGTAAAGGAATTTTTTTCTATGACTATATGTGAATAAAGCAAGAACATTATTCATTAATGGAATAATTATTTTATATATAATAAACAAAAGATAAATTTTATTATATTTTTTTTGATTTTTATGTTTTATACATAATTAATATTAATTATGTATAATATAATTTATTTTATACATAATTATTATTTGTATATAAACAATAATTATATTTATTTATAGTAATTTTTATATAAATATATTTATATTTAAAATTATTTATTTATTTATATTTTTATATATAAAAATATAAATAAAATTGTAAATTTATTAAATATAAAACTTTATTTATAAATAAAATAAGTTTAAATTGTTAAACTATTATTTAAATAATTAAAAAATATATTTAAAATTTACATTTAAGTATTAATATTTAAAATTTATTACAAATAGAAAAATATTTTCATAGAATCTTTTTTTATTGCAGATAGCTATTAAGATATATTCTGTTTAGAGCTACATTTTTAATTTTGATAAAAAATTGAATATAAATTTTTTTGAGGGGGAAAGTTTTAGATAAAATCTCATGTTTTATTAGTAAACAATGTCAGTGAAGTTTATAGAGAATTCTTTACAGAATAGCTCGTTCTTATCCTATTATACAGTAAAATACTGTTGTGTAGAGTAGTGATATAAAGCATATAACATTTTACACATTAAGTATTTTTAGAATGTGTGGTGAGTGTTCAGGGCAGGGCTAGCCCATAGAGCCTTATGTAGGTGAACCATATAAATGATCAGCAGCATTCCCTCTTAATAAGCTGGATTGTTCACAAACCGGCGCTGGTAGGAATCGTCGTTTTTTGATATTTGGGGAGGAGGTTAAGTAGAAAAAGGGTAACTAAAATTACCCTTTTTTGAGATGTTTTATGTATAGACTTTATTTGTTACCTTGAGTCATTTTTTTCTTTACAAATGTAAAATAGGTTATGCCTAAGCAAATAAACCAGAATATACCGTATTTTAAAGCTGTTAGGGTGTCTTCTTCTAACGTTAACAAATAGAGCATGAAAGCAAAGAAAACTAAAATTATCCCGCACACGATAACTCCTCCTGGCATTTTGTAGACGGATTCAGCATGCAAATGAGGGTGATTGCGACGATATACAATATAGCTAACCAAAATTACAGACCATACGAATAAAAATGCAATAGCTGAGATGCTCGTCACAATTGTGAAAGCACTTATGAGGCTTGGAGAGAGTGAGGCAATTGTATACCCTATTAAAATACATAAGCAGGAAAAGAATAGAGCATTGGCTGGAACATGATATTTGGAAAGCTTACCTAAAATTGGAGGAGCACCTTTTTGTGTTGCAAGCCCATATATCATGCGGCTAGTAGAAAAAATACCACTATTTGCCGAAGAAGCAGCCGAGGTGAGAACGACAAAGTTTACCAAACCAGCAGCTATCGGAATACCAGCAAGCCAAAACATCGAAACAAAGGGGCTTTTATCTGGAACAATTTGATCCCAAGGTGTGACTGACATAATCACGATGAGAGAGAAGATGTAAAAGAGTACAATACGTACTGGTATTGCATTAATTGCTTTTGGTAGAACTTTTTTAGGATTTTTGACTTCAGCTGCAGTTGTTCCTGCAATTTCTATACCAACAAAAGAAAAAATGGCAATTTGAAATCCAGCAAAAAAACCTGTCATTCCTCGCGGAAAGATATTTCCATCGTTCCATACGTGATTGAGAGAAGCAACAGTACCATTGGGAGAAGTAAAGCTCGTAGCGATCATATAAAAACCAACAACAATTAATGCTAAAATTGCTACGACTTTGATAAGACCAAACCAAAATTCAAGTTCACCAAATAGTTTTACGGCAAAGAGATTAAAAATTAAAAAGAAACCAATGCAAGAAAAAACGGCAATCCATGGATTAAGCGTTGGCCACCAAAAGTGCATATAAGTGATGATGGCAATAATATCTGCAGCTCCAGTTACAACCCAGCTCAACCAATAGCTCCAGCCTACAAAGAAAGCGATTCCCGGTCCTAGCATATCGGTTGAAAAATCAATAAGGGACCGGTACTGTGAATTAGAAAGCAATAATTCTCCCATAGCACGCATGACAAAGTATAGGGCACATCCAATAATAGCATAAACGAGTACGATGGAAGGGCCTGCTACACTAATTGTTTTTCCTGATCCCATGAAGAGTCCTGTTCCAATAGCTCCACCGAGGGCTATAAGTTGTACGTGACGGTTATCTAGGCCACGTTGTAGTTTCATCTGAGGACCATCTTTTAAATTTTGTTTATAGCTCATTTTTTGGGGGTTCCCTTTAATTATTTTGAGATTAAATTACACTAAAAATGCATTGTTCTGTATCGAAGCATGATATAAATGAGGTGTAAAGGAAAAAAACGTTTTTTATGATTTTGTGTGGATAAAGAAAAGAATATGTTTTAGGAATATGGTTTTGAAAAAAGAGAATGTTTTTCTCTTAAATAACGTAACAGATATTTGAATAGGGAGCTTTTTATTGTTATTAATAACAAATTAATTGTTCTTTAAAAGACGTGGGGCTTTTAAAATTATTTCAGAAAACTGTCAGGAGTTTTTATAATTTTTTGAAACTTATTATTTGTAATCAGTGCATTATTTATTATTATTCATAATGGTGAGAGTTTTAATTTTTGCTCAAATAGCACTCGAGAGTTCTCATCTTAGTTTAAGAACAATTTGTAATGGAAAATTAAAATGATTTTTAAAATCATTTTTTTGTTTGTATGGTGCTATCATAAATCAAAAAGTTACTTTATGTTTCATAAACGAAAAGAGGAATATCATAGCTTATTTTTTAAAGTGATGAATAAGGATTTTGTTTAGATATTGGTAACATTTTATAAAATATTGCGAGAAACTCACATTGTTTACACAAACGTCCTTGAGAGTATGATAAAGAAATGCAACGTAATTCAGTTATACAAAGAAAAAAAGAACTGGGGATTGTATAAGTTCTGTTAGAGATTGAGCTATTCATAGTGAGAGACAGAATCAGGAAAAGATTGCTCTATTAACTTTACAATTTGTTATCAAAAGATAAAACTATCCAAAGAAAATGAAAAAAGAAAACAGAGATAAAACTGTTCCTGTCGCAATGTTAATCGAGCCTTTTACCCGCTGCTTTTTTAAGGCGGTACTGGCAAATGATATAAAAATGGTCATTAAAGTAAACCATGCAAAGATGTTGAAAGAATGTATGGTTACAAGTTCAAAACCTTTTTTAATGCTACCACCAGAAGCTAAGAATTTTGGAAAAGTTGCTATGTAAAATATAGATACTTTGGGTTTAGTATTTGTGTCAAAAAACCGTCCATATAGCTGGTTAAAAGCTTTGTTTCACTCGTAGCATGCTTTTCATTCGTTGAACTTCTTTCTTTTGAATTTAAGCTGTGTATTCCAGATTTAATTGATTTAAAGCCCATGTATAATAAATAGCTGCCACCCATGAGTTTTACTAAAAAAAACAGCGTTTTGTTGTTGAGAATGAGCGCTGATACACCTAGGTGTGGAAAATGCCCCATGCACATATGTTGCTGTACACAATCCTAAAACGTTTACAAATGCGTTCTTTCTTCCCAATCTCGTTGCATTATCGATGATAAGGGCCATATTCGGCCCCGGTGAGATGACTAAAAAAATGAAACAATGAAAAAGGTCAGTATTTGATGATTCATTTTACTTTTAGCTCTGAAATTAATTGATTTTCGAGATACAATTCTATTCTGTCAAACTGAGAAAGTTTTCCGACACCCTGTGGAGTGCCTGTGTATATGAGATCACCACGTCTTAGCTGAATGTAGTGACTTAAAAATGAGATTATCTTCTCAAAGCTAAAGATCATATTTTTCGTATTGCCAACTTGTCTTGTTTCGCTATTCAACTTCATTGCAAAGGTTATTGGGTTGTTTATTTTTTCCTTGTTTATGAAGTCAGAGACGTATGCAGCGCCTTTAAATCCTTTCGATAAAAGCCAAGGAAGCCTTTTTCCTTTCAGTTTTGTTTGCAAATCCCGCGCGGTGAGATCAAGACCTATTGCTACGGCATCATAGCATTCTTTTGCTTCTGCCTCCATGATCATGAAAGCGTCCTTTGAGATTTTGAGCACAATTTCAGTTTCAAAATGTATTTCTTTGGAAAAATCAGGGAGATAAATTTCATTACCTAAAACGAGTGAACTTTTTGGTTTGCTAAAGATAACGGGTTCATCTTCAACAACATTGCCTAGTTCATGAACATGTTCAACATAATTGTATCCAACACAGTAGATGTCATTTATCATGGGAGCCCTCCAAATTTTTTATTTTCTCTTTGTATAGGCAAGAGAAAACTTTGCAAACAACATTTTTTCTTATATCGCGTTTTGCGTTTTCTGGAAAAGAAGCATTGTGTGGGTTGATGACTAACCACGATGACAGCTCTTCGCATTATCCTCTTTTGAAGAGTGCCCAATCTTATAGTCTTTGAGATTATTTTAATTTTGATTGCCAATTTTCTGAAATTACTTTATTACTTAAAGAGTGATTTTGCTCGTCTACGCAGCGATTAGTAGGGTCTGAAAGTCCTAAAGTTCGATCATAAATGAGCCCACTCTGTGGGTGTCTCGGAATTATGGGATATTTTTCTATGTCTAGGTGCTATGAGCACTAAAAGCAAAAATCTGTTTCGTATTCAATACTTTCAGGCTCTCGGAATACTAATGCGAGGGTGCTCGCACCCAGCGGGTGGAGCTTAAGAGTGAAAAGCAAAAAGCTACATTTTAACGGCATTTCTATAGGCAAAAAATCGCTTTCAAAGAAAAATGCTGGGAATGTCGTAAAAGCAATTAGGGCATCAATTAGGGATAACTTTTCAACAAATCCAAAAATATGAGAAAGTCTGTGATGGTTTAAAAGAAGCAGATCGTGGAAAACTTATTGTGGCATGTGGAACGGAGAAGATTTTTATCAGCTTTAAGATAGCACAACAAATAACCAGAACTGGCAAGCGTGTTTTGTTTTTCGTGCCTTTTCTGGCTTTGATGTCACAAAACGATAAGAGAATGGACACGCTATACAGAAGTGCCGTTTCGTTCCTTTGTGGTGTATTCTGATACATAAGTTGGCAAGCGTCGTAAAAACAAAGAAGCTGCTGCCGAACTCGATGTCTCAGATCTCGCTCTATCAGCTATCAACTGATGCTCAAAAGCTTTGAAAAAAAGCAAATAAAGTATTAGTAAATGCAATGACTGTGGTGTTTGCTACTTACCAATTAATCCAAGTGATTGCGGATGCGCAAGAGAAATACGGTTTATCAGAATTTGATCTGATCATTTGTGAAGCAGCGCAGGTTAAGGCAGATAAAGTAGAACCTTTGGTTGTAGAAGCCAAGGAAGTAGCTGAGACTGCGAAGACAACAGCGGAAGAAGCGAAGAGTGTTGCGGAGCAAGCAAAAGAAGAAGCTGATACGACGAATCAAGGGCTTGGAGAGGTCAAGAGTTCATTAGACACGGTGACAGCAACGACAAATTCTGCGAATACAGCCGCCTCTGA